>NZ_JAYESN010000094.1:0-16061 GCF_034860625.1 Lamprobacter sp. | reverse complement strand
GGTCGATGTCTTGTTCGAGGAGGGCACCGGCTTGCGTGCGGTCGAGATCAAATCCGGGGCGACGCTGGTCAACAACTGGTTGCGCAGCTTGCACCGTTGGCAAGAGTTAGCCGGTGATCGCGCACTGCCGCCTTGGCTGATCTATGGTGGTGACGAGGCTTATCAGCGTGAGGGGGTTGAGGTGGTTCCTTGGCGGGCCGTGCTCTGACCGCTGACCGACAGATCACGCGACCGATGTTCCTGCCAAACGGTCGAGACGCGGGTAAGATCGCGGAGGTGTTGGTCAATGATGATCCGCGCTGCTTTTGAGCAGGTGGTTTAATGATGAAGAAGAAGGAGCTTTGGTATGTCGAGGATATCGCTTCCGTCGCCGAGGGCATTCGGGAAGTTGGAACGAGATGCGGATGGCCATCTGCTCGCCTGGCTGCCGCTGCTCGATCACCTGATCGATGTCGCTGCTTGCTTCGTTCGTTTATGTGCCTGCCGAAGCATTCGCCGCGCGTTGGAAAGATCCGCTGGACGCAAGCTGACGTCTCGCGATATCGAGCGTCTTGCCGTGCTGGTGTTTCTGCATGATCTCGGCAAGGCCAATAGTGGGTTTCAGTCGAAGCGCTGGCTGCTGAGCCAAGTCCCGCAAGGCTGGCCAAGTCCTACTGGGCATGGCGGCCAAGCCCTCGACCTGTTTCGCGGTGAGGGCTTTCTTGCCCCATTGCTCGAGTGTCTACCATTGGAAGCCCTATATGGATGGGGCGATGCAATCCCAGCACTGTTTCGCGCTTCCGTAAGTCATCACGGCCGCCCGATCGCCGATCCTGACCCTGGCGATTGGCCCCGCGCCAACTGGAAGCAGGTGATCGGCGCGGATGGTCAAGCCGTCTACGATCCCGCGCCCGTACTCACCGAGATCGGTCAACGCGCGCTCAATCTCTATCCCGATGCCTTTGCCACGGGCGGCGAGCCACTCCCGGATGCTTCCGCCTTCGGTCATCTGTTCGCGGGTTTGGTGCAGTTGGCCGATTGGCTCGGCTCGGATACCCAGTTCTTCCCGCTTTCCAATGGCATCGGTGATCGCGCCCAGGATGCGCCCGCGTTTGCCGAGCAGGCTGTGATGGCGCTGGGCCTGGATGCGACTTGCTGGCAGACAGGGCTAGCGCAGACTTCCCCCAGCTTTGAAGCCGTATTCGATGGCTATCCGCCTTATCCGATCCAGGCCGCGATGGCAGATGCGGCGCTTGGCCCATTGGTGGTGCTCGAATCAGAGACCGGTAGCGGCAAGACCGAAGCGGCGCTCTGGCGATTCGTGCATCTCTTCCAACGCGGCGAGGTCGATAGCCTCTACTTTGCGTTGCCCACTCGGGTGTCCGCAAGCCAAGTGTATGAGCGCATTTTGGCAGCCGTCGGGCACCTTTGGCCGATTGATCCACCCGTCACGGTGCGCGCGCTGCCGGGTTACGCTAGCGCTGATGGACAGGAGCCGAAAGCGCTTCCGCAGTTCAAGGTGCTTTGGCCGGATGAGCCGACCGATGCCGAGGCGCATCGGCGCTGGGCTGCTGAATCGCCGAAACGCTTTCTCGCCGCTTCGATCGCGATTGGCACGATCGACCAAGCGTTGCTCGGTGCCCTCCAGGTGCGCCATTCGCATCTGCGCCACGCGCTGCTTGCGCGCAGTCTCTTGGTCGTCGATGAGGTTCATGCCTCGGACCCCTACATGACGGCCCTCTTGGAGCGCTTGCTGAAAGCGCATCTCGGTTGCGGCGGCCATGCGCTGCTGCTGTCGGCGACGCTTGGCGCCAGTGCCAGAGCGCGCTATCTGGGTCTTGGCGCGCAGGTAAAGGCTGCGCTGCCGACGTTTGATGTCGCCTGCCAGATGCCGTATCCGGCGCTTGCCGATCGCGATGGGCTGCTCGGCATCGCGTCGACCACGCCAGCCAAGACCGTCACTTGGGGTGTGCGTGATCTGATCGATGATCCCGAGGCCATTGCCCGCTTGGCGATCGAGGCCGCATCAGCGGGCGCCAAGGTGCTGATCGTGCGCAACACGGTCCCCGCCGCACTCGCTGTCTTCCAGGCAGTGGAAGCGCTGACCCCAGCAGTTGACTGGCTGTTCGCCGTCAATGGCGTTGCGACACTGCACCATAGCCGTTTCAGCCGCGAGGACCGGCCGTTGCTGGATCAGGCCATTCAAGCCCAGCTTGGCAAGCATCGCCCGCCAGGCGCGCGCATCGTTGTCGGTACCCAAACCCTGGAGCAAAGCCTGGATCTGGATGCCGATCTGCTCATCACTGATCTCTGCCCGATCGATGTGCTCTTGCAGCGCATCGGCCGGCTGCATCGCCATCAGCGTCCAGATGACGAGCGTCCGCTGGCGTATCGGACCGCGCAAGCCTGGGTGCTGACACCGCTCGGCCAGGATCTCTCGCCGCTACTCAAGCGCGCCCAGCATGGTCTCGGACCCTTTCGGGATGGCGACGGCATCTATCCTGACCTCCGCAGTGTTGAAGCGACCTGTCGCCTCATCCAGGAACGGCCAACGATCAGCATTCCTGCGGATAATCGAGTGCTGGTCGAGGCTGCCACGCACCCTGAGCCATTGCGGGCGATGGAGGCCTTGGGCGAGGACTGGCAGCGGCTCGGGCAACAGATCGACGGTAGAACCGGGGCGGAGCGCAGCATTGCCCAGTTGCACGGCCTGGATGTTGAGACGCCCTTCGATGAGCAGCAAGGTTTCCCAACGGATTTGGATATTGCCACCCGCCTCGGTGAGCGTGACCGGCTGCTGATGTTCGAGCCCGCGCCGATTGGACCCTTCGGCCAATCGCTGCGTCAGTTGCCAGTGCGGCATTTCCTCGTCAAGGGCCTTGATCCCGATGCGCAGCCATCGGCTGTCGAGCGCCAGGATGGCGCCATCCTGTTCAGCCTAGAAAACACGCGTTTCCGCTATAGTCGGCTAGGGTTGGAGAAGATCGACGGCTGATCTAACGGGATGGTGCAGCAGCACCCCGGCAGATGAATCTTGCGAGATTTACGTTAAGGAGAAACTCACGATGACCACGGCCTTGCGTTACTCACTGCTCGATGAATCGCTGATCGGTACGCGTTTGACCGATGCTCGCCGGGTTCACCTCAGCCTGCCAGCGCTCTTCGTCGCCTTGGCCGAGGATGGTCTCCGCGATTTTCCGGCACTGCGGCCGCATCAACGCCACCCCTGGCATGCTTTTCTAGTCCAGCTAGCGGCCATTGTTCTTCAGCAAGCCGGGCGGAGCGAGCCATTTGCCACTGAAGACGAATGGAAGTCAGCCTTGTTGGCGCTGACTCCTGATGATCAGGATGGCGCGGCTTGGTGTTTGATTGCGCCGCCAGAACGTCCCGCGCTAATGCAAGCCCCCGTTACAGAGGGCAGTCTGTCAGCCTGGAAGAACACCCTTCAGGCGCCCGACGAATTGGATATGCTCGTTACCTCGAAGAATCATGACCTCAAGGCCACGCGCATGAAACAGTCAGCGCCCGAGGATTGGTTGATGGCCTTGGTCAGCTTGCAAACCCAGGAGGGATTTCTGGGGTCGGGAAACTATGGCATTTCACGTATGAATGGCGGTTTCGCGAGTCGGCCGGCGATTGGTGCGATGCCTGTGGGCGGATGGGGAACGCGTTGGGCGCGCGATATCCGCCGTTTGCTGTCATCCAGGACTGAGATTGTGAACAGCCTTGATCTATGCGAACAGAGCGGGGTTGCCTTGGTCTGGTTGCGGCCCTGGAACGGAGCAGACAGCCTCGCTTTCTCGGCGCTTGACCCTTTCTACATCGAAATCTGCCGTCGGATTCGTCTCATCGAGACCGCTGACGGGCTGAGCGCCTTGACGACCGGCAGCAAGGCCGCTCGTATTGAAGCGAAGAGTCGCAACGGTGTGACTGGAGATGCCTGGATGCCGGTCGACACTGCGGAGGGCAAGGCGCTCACCATCAGCAGCAAGGGGTTCGATTACAAGCTCACATCGGAACTGCTCTTTGGCCACAAATACCGCGCGCCGATCGCGCAGACACTGACCAATGAGGATGGCAAGCAAGGCATTGTCATGCTGGCGCGCGGGGTGACGCGAGGCCAAGGCAAGACTGAGGGCTACCATGAGCGGCGTGTCCCGATCTCAGCCAAGGTGCGTGCGTTGATGATCAAAAAGAGCACCGACAGGCTAGCGAAGATTGCCGAAGGTCGAGTCTCCGACATCAGCAAGATGCGCAAGGTGTTGTGGAAGGCGCTTGCGGCGCTGTTCGCAAACGGTGCTGCAGCCTTTAACGATAACGACAGCGTGACCGACAAAGCAAGTCGCTTTGCCAAAGCCTTCGAGCAGGGCGAAGACGTTAGATTCTTCGAGGGTCGGCTCGGTCTGAACGAGCAACTCGACGCTGTAGATCCGGATGCCGTGCTTCTGGCTTGGTATCTGGACATGGCCAAGCGCGCCGAAGATATTCTCCGTAATGCCTTCGAGGCTGGACCCCGGAGCGGGGAGCAACGCTATCGCGCACGCGCAGCCGCCTTGGGGCGATTTCACGGCGGGTTGCGCAAAGAGTTTCCGACGCTGGCGGAATACAGGGATCACGAACGCAAGAAAAAGCCGCTAGAAAGCGCATCCTCAGCGGCAATCTCAGACGCCGAGCCAATCTCGAACAACAGCCTGCCTGCCCAACTCGAATTCAATCTGTAACGATTGCCTGACGCATCAGGAGCACTCCATGCTGGCCCTCAATCCAACTCTTGAACAGCGCTTGAACGCGACTGCGCAGTCGCTTGGAATCCCCGTGCAAGCATTGCTTGACGAAGCCGTCCTGAGCTACTTGCAGGATTTGCAGGATGCTCAGACAGCCGAGGAGGTTTGCCGGCAGCTTGAGTCTGGCGAGGAAACAACAACACCTTGGCCGGAAGTGGAAAAACGCCTTGGTCTGGCAAGTTGAGGTCACAAGTCGGGCGCAGCGCGATCTCGAGCGCCTGGATCGCACGACGCAACGTCGAATTGGCACGTTCATTCGCAAGCGTCTGATGACAGAAGAAAGTCCTCGCCGTTTTGGCAAAGCCTTACAAGGCACACTGGCTGGGTTGTGGCGCTATCGCATCGGCGATTACCGGCTGATTTGCCGGATCATCGACGACCGTTGCGTTGTGCTGGCGCTTTCTATCGATCACAGGAGCAAGGTTTACCGCTGACTCGCCATGACATCCACGATAACCGCATCATCCGATACCAGCCCCGAGCGAGCCCATGAGCAGGACGAAGCGCCCATTGGCAAGCTCGCCCGAATCATCGGCCAAGCCGCCCGTTTCGACGGCGACCTCTACGGCTTAGGCAGGGGCGAGCAAGCCGCCTTGGCCAGGCTCGATCCCGATAGCGAGTGGCGACCGCACCAGGTTGCAGCGTTGTCTCGCGTGCTGCTCCATGCCGGGCTCGATCCAGAGCACTGGTCGCCACAGGCCTGGCGCCGTTGGGCCTTGATCGCGCATGGCATCGCACTCACAGGGCAGGCTGCTGGTGCGCTAGGTACGCAACTTCATGCGGCGGCTATTTCTGAGTCGCGTGTGACCAAGCTCCTGACCTCTCGCGGCGATGCCTTTCGGCAACTCTTGCCCCGTCTTTTGCGCCTGCTCGCCTCTAAGGAGGTCGCCCCTAACTGGCATCAGCTAGGCGGGTTGATCCTGTCCGAAGGACGCGATGAGGAGAAAGCCGAGGCCATTCGCATGCAGATTGCCAGCCGCTATTTTTCCGCCATGGCGAAAGCCGAACGTCACGACGCCGATAACAAGGAACCGTAACCATGACCCTGCAGCCCCGTTTTATCCAGATCCATAGCCTACATAGCTATCCCGCCGCACTGCTTAATCGCGACGATGCTGGACTCGCCAAGCGCTTGCCTCTGGGCAATGCCGTGCGCACACGGATCTCCTCGCAATGCCTGAAGCGGCATTGGCGGATCGCCGAGGATCGCTTTGCCTTGTCCACCCTGGATGTGCCAATGGCCGTGCGCTCGCGCGGGACACTTGAGTTGATCCGCAAGCGGATCATCGAAGCTGGCGTCTCCGAGCCCCTAGCGCAAGCGGCCGTAGAAGCCATGCGCAAAGCAGGTTTGGTGGACTCTGCTGGCAAGGAGCGCGCAGGTGAGGACGCGCTAAAGACTGGGCAGGCAGTGTTGATGGGCAAGGCCGAGATCGACTACTTGGTGTTCCAGTGCACCGAATTAGCCAAGGAAGTGGCCGACGAAAAAGCGTTGCGTGCGGCCGTTGCTCAAAGGCTCAAGGACGAGAAGAAGAATATCCAGGTGCTCAAACATGGTAGTGGTCTCGAGTCGGCCCTGTTCGGACGGATGGTGACCTCCGATGTCTTGGCCAGCCGCGATGCCGCCGTGTATGTCGCGCATGCCTTCACGGTGCATGAGGCGCAGGTCGAGAACGACTATTTCACCGTCGTTGATGATCTCCTACAAGACAGCGGAGAGTTAGGCTCGGCCGGCATCTTTGATACCGAGCTGGCTTCAGGACTCTACTATGGCTATGTCGTGGTCGATATACCGCAACTGGTTGAGAACCTGGAAGCGATCGAGCGCAAGTGCTGCTTCGCCGACTCGACGTCACCGGAGAAACGCGCTCTAGCCGGCAAGGTGGTCGAGCATCTGTTGCACCTGATCGCCACGGTGAGTCCGGGTGCGAAGCGTGGCTCCACCGCCCCGTTTGATTGGGCCAAGTTCATGCTGGTTGAAGCAGGCGATTGGCAGCCGCGTAGCCTCGCCGGTGCCTTTCAGGATGCTCTGCCGCTGGCACCCCGAGACGCTGGGGCCGGAGCGATCCGCGCGCGCGCTGTCGATCGGCTGCGCGATGAGATCACCAAGATGGACGAGGCCTACGGCGCGACATTAGCGCGTCGCTTTCTAGCGCTTGACCCCATCGAGCTGCCGAATGCACAACGTCTCAACCTGAACGATCTCGCGAACTGGACCGCAAGCGCGATCGAGCAGGGGGCCTGCTGAGATGCCGCGCCATCTCCTGTTGCGCTTGGAGGCGCCGCTGATGGCGTTCGGTGGCGAGACCATCGACAACTTCGGCGTGATCCGCGACTTCCCTGCCTTGTCGATGATCACCGGACTGCTGGCCAATGCACTGGGCTGGCGACGCGAGGAGACCGAGCGCCATGATCGGCTGCAGGAGCGGTTGGTGATGGGCGCGCGCATCGAGCGTCAGGGCAAACGTCTGCAGGATAACCAGAACGCTCAGCTTGGCGCCAAAGACGCGGGTTGGACGACCTGGGGGAGACCCGAGGGGCGAGCAGGCGCGGCGGCAACCTACGACAGCCCGCATCGCCGGTTTCGCGACTATCATGCCGATCAGTCGCTGCTAATCGCCTTGCGACTCAATCCAGAGGACGAGTCACCTTGCCTCGATGACCTCGCGGTCGCGCTCGATCATCCAGCCCGACCGCTCTTCATCGGGCGAAAGCCATGCCTGCCAAGTCAGCGACTGTTCGCAGGTTGGCAAGACGCTGAAGACCTCTTGGGCGCGCTCCAGGCTTTTCCTCTGCCGGCACCGCAGCCAGAGGGGGTGCGTCTGCAATGGCCAGAGGGTGAAGGCACGCTAACAGGAGATCGTCAGCTCGATCTCTGCGATGAGCGCCATTGGCGCAGTGGCGTCCATGGTGGTTGGCGACCTGTGCGGGAAGGCCGGTTACGCGCCGAGGAGTCATCCGGATGAGCCTCTACTTGCTGCATTGCGCGCCTGATCCCAAGGCCCTAACCCTTTGGGCAACCCGTCACCGCTTGCTCTCTCCCGATGGAGACGCTGGATACGCCATCCATGCGCTGCTCAGCGCGGCTTTTGGAGAATCTGCCCCTAAGCCGTTTCGCTATCTTGGCGCCAAGCAAGGGCTGCTTGCCTATACCGATCAGTCATCCGAGGCCCTGCGCCAGCAGACTGCGCTGGTCACCCCGGATGTCGAGCAGGCGCTTGGCCTAGACGCACTGGCTGTGCGCGCCTTTCCTCAGACTTGGCAACAAGATCAGTTACTCGGATTCGAGGTGCGCGTTCGTCCGGTGTTGCGCGCCAAGGATGGACGTGAGCGCGATGTCTTTCTACATGCGGTCGAGTCGTCCACAGCCACCGGATCAACCACGGCGTCTGAGAGCCGCGAAGCCGTCTATGCCGATTGGCTCGAACGGCAACTGTCGCTACAGGGGGCGGCGAGTGTTGTCAGGGGCGGCATGGATGCGTTTCGACTCAGCCGCGCGATTCGGCGGGGAGCTGGCAAACACTCGAGCGAACGTCAGGTGCGCACCGTCACCGGACCTGATGCGGTCTTCAAAGGCGTGCTCCAAGTTCGCGATGGCGATGCGTTCAACCGGCTGCTGCAGCGCGGGATTGGTCGGCATCGCGCTTTCGGATTCGGCATGCTTCTGCTGAAGCCGGTTCGCTCATGTTGAAGGGGCGTCTGGGACTCGAGACCGCGCGTATGCCGCATGCCGATCGGCATGGGCTGATCTGGTTCGAACGCGGTGAGCTGTGCGTCATCGATGGCTGCCTGCACTTCTTTGCCGGCAAGGATTCGCTTAAGCCCTACTCAGTGCAGATCCCGCATCAAACGGTGTCGATGATCCTGCTCGGACCGGGGAGTACAGTGACCCATGATGCCCTGCGTTTGCTGGCAAGGCACGGCACTTTGATGGCGGCGGTTGGCGCGGACGGGGTCCGTTGTTACACCGCGCCACCCCTGATGCCGGATCGCTCTGACATTGCAAGGCGTCAAGCTGAGCTTTGGGGCAATCCGCGACGTCGGATCAGCGTTGCGCGCCAGATGTATGCCTTGCGGCTCGGCGAGGTGCTACCGCATCGTGACCTCGATACTTTGCGCGGGATCGAAGGCTCGCGGGTCAAGACGACCTATCAGCTGATGGCGCAACGCTACGGCATCGAATGGAAAGGGCGCCGCTACGATCGTGCCAATCCGAACGCGGCGGATCTTCCCAATCAGGCAATCAATCACGCGGCAACGGCTGTTCAGGCCGCAGCGGCGATTGCCGTCCAAGCCGTAGCGGCGATCCCGCAACTGGGCTTTATCCACGAAGACTCTGGGCAAGCCTTCGTGCTCGACATCGCCGATCTGTTCCGGGATACGATCACACTGCAGATCGCGTTCACGGTGGCCAAGAAGGCGGAAACCGATAGCCAAACCATCGATCGGCTGGTGCGGCGCGAGGCCGCAACGGTATTTCGCAAGCAGTCCGTCATTCCGGCGATGATCGACAAGATTAAGCAGGTGATCCGTCTGGAGGAGACTGATGCCACTCGTCATGATCGTGACCCGTGATGTTGCGGACCGTTATCGCGGTTTTCTCGGATCGCTGATGTTGGAGGTCGCGCCGGCCGTGTACATCTCGCCTCGGATGAATCCTGGGGTGCGTGGGCGAACCTGGACCGTGCTCTCTGGTTGGTACAAGTCAGAACCTCAAGGCAGTGTTGTGATGGTTTGGCGTGATGTGAATGCAACAGGAGGCGTTGGGATTGCCACGCTTGGAACGCCACCGAGGGAACTGGCTGATGTGGATGGTCTCTGGTTGGTCCGAAAGTCGTTGTGAACTGGCTCTTTTACAATCTAAACGATTTGCTCGTTTTCTCTTTCAGCATATCGGCTTAACTGTAAGAGGTTCCCCCGCGCTCGCGGGGATAGGCCCCGCTGGGGCAGTGAGGCCGTCGACCACCCCGAGGTTCCCCCGCGCTCGCGGGGATAGGCCCGTTGGCACTGACGCTGAAGCGCAAGCAGCTCGGGTTCCCCCGCGCTCGCGGGGATAGGCCCGGATCGGTGACGCCATCATTCAGGTAAGCGGTGGTTCCCCCGCGCTCGCGGGGATAGGCCGCAGCTCACGCTGATGCGGCCGCATGACCCACCGGTTCCCCCGCGCTCGCGGGGATAGGCCCAACACCACCTCGGTCACAGATCGCAGCGCCACGGTTCCCCCGCGCTCGCGGGGATAGGCCCGGCGGCACGATCGCAGCCGACGCGGCATTAGTGGTTCCCCCGCGCTCGCGGGGATAGGCCGTACAGGCCCCAGAGGACCAGCTCGGTATCCGTGGTTCCCCCGCGCTCGCGGGGATAGGCCCGCTGCGGGCGGCCAATGGCTATGACTCTGACAGGTTCCCCCGCGCTCGCGGGGATAGGCCCCAGCGCACCCAAGCGCTCAGCGGCGGCAATAGGGTTCCCCCGCGCTCGCGGGGATAGGCCCGGCGGTGCGATAGGTCGGCATCCAGCGTTGCCGGTTCCCCCGCGCTCGCGGGGATAGGCCCCGTGGGTGATGGCATTAGCGACCTGGCGACCAGGTTCCCCCGCGCTCGCGGGGATAGGCCCGCGCTCGCGGGCCTGGATCTGCAGCGGGTCTTGGGTTCCCCCGCGCTCGCGGGGATAGGCCCATCAGCGTTGTCCTCTGCGGCCCGCGATGGAGGGTTCCCCCGCGCTCGCGGGGATAGGCCGCAATTCTTTCTCGATCGACTCGACGAGCGCAGGGTTCCCCCGCGCTCGCGGGGATAGGCCCAGCCCACTGAGCGCGGCGCCCAGATTCGCAAAGGTTCCCCCGCGCTCGCGGGGATAGGCCCGCATGGAACGCTTGAACGCATACGCGCGCGAGGGTTCCCCCGCGCTCGCGGGGATAGGCCCCTCGGCGGCAACGCGCTCGCGGGCCTGGATCTGGTTCCCCCGCGCTCGCGGGGATAGGCCCCTCCACCGACACGCACATGATCTGCTCGATCGGGTTCCCCCGCGCTCGCGGGGATAGGCCCTTGAGGATGGTGTTGGTGAGATGGATGAACACGGTTCCCCCGCGCTCGCGGGGATAGGCCCCACCTATGAGCAGCCCATTTGCGAACGGCGGAGGTTCCCCCGCGCTCGCGGGGATAGGCCGCCGTCCCCGCGCCACTGCAAACCACCCTGGAAGGTTCCCCCGCGCTCGCGGGGATAGGCCCCAAAAGCGCCGAGGATGGGATTGACTTCCAGAGGTTCCCCCGCGCTCGCGGGGATAGGCCCACCAACCTTATGCTTGGGTCGACGCCTGAGGGGGTTCCCCCGCGCTCGCGGGGATAGGCCCTAATCAGGAGGTCCGCACATGACCACCCTCGCGGTTCCCCCGCGCTCGCGGGGATAGGCCCCCGCAGTCCGCCCTCGAGGATCAGCCCCTCCGGGTTCCCCCGCGCTCGCGGGGATAGGCCCTCGCTTCCAGCAAGACGCGACGCTTCAGGCGCGGTTCCCCCGCGCTCGCGGGGATAGGCCCCTTGATCGCATCCTGCAGCGTGATCTGCGGGGGGTTCCCCCGCGCTCGCGGGGATAGGCCATAGTCCAGTCTTTTCAGCCCCCTCATCCCTTTGGTTCCCCCGCGCTCGCGGGGATAGGCCCCCGCCTATCTGCGCGGCCTTGGCATCTTCACCGGTTCCCCCGCGCTCGCGGGGATAGGCCCTGATTAGTGCCGACATCCCCGGCCATGAAAAGGGTTCCCCCGCGCTCGCGGGGATAGGCCCAAAGCCGGGGGTCGCGTGCTGCGCGGCCTTGTGGTTCCCCCGCGCTCGCGGGGATAGGCCCTTCAGCGCTTAGGTGGTTTAACCCCAAACTGCGGTTCCCCCGCGCTCGCGGGGATAGGCCCGGATCGGTGACGCCATCATTCAGGTAAGCGGTGGTTCCCCCGCGCTCGCGGGGATAGGCCCCACGTTTTCATCCAGCTCAAGCCCCTGGAGCCGGTTCCCCCGCGCTCGCGGGGATAGGCCCCCACCGCTACGGACGCGACGCCCCGGCCGAGAGGTTCCCCCGCGCTCGCGGGGATAGGCCCTGCAACGCATCGTCGACGACCTCGCCGCCATCGGTTCCCCCGCGCTCGCGGGGATAGGCCCGTTGATCGTCGTCAGCCGATACCAGCCAGGCTGGTTCCCCCGCGCTCGCGGGGATAGGCCCCCGGCTCTCAACACCCCGAGCCTGCTGCTCGAGGTTCCCCCGCGCTCGCGGGGATAGGCCGCCGCCTTCGACCGCATGGCCCGACTCAGCCAGGGTTCCCCCGCGCTCGCGGGGATAGGCCCCTCTCGTGTGGCAATGCGCGGGCGAGCCATCGGGTTCCCCCGCGCTCGCGGGGATAGGCCGTCGCGGATCTTGCGGGCTTCGGCGCCTTTTTCGGTTCCCCCGCGCTCGCGGGGATAGGCCCGCCACCACAGAGCGTCAATCCATCGAGCGCGTGGTTCCCCCGCGCTCGCGGGGATAGGCCCAATTCTCGCAGTACCAATCGCCTAACGGCTCGGGTTCCCCCGCGCTCGCGGGGATAGGCCCACGGTGCCGGTCTGGCCGTGTACGTCCAAAAGGGTTCCCCCGCGCTCGCGGGGATAGGCCCGTCACCATCGCCGCGCCCGCTGAGAGCAGCGCGGTTCCCCCGCGCTCGCGGGGATAGGCCCATCAAGGCTGTTGTCGGGGGGCACGCGCAGCGGGTTCCCCCGCGCTCGCGGGGATAGGCCGCAGACGTAGCAATGCACCTTGATCTGTCTATCGGTTCCCCCGCGCTCGCGGGGATAGGCCCAGAATATGATTTACCCGCACCTGGACGACCCGGGTTCCCCCGCGCTCGCGGGGATAGGCCCGCAAAGATCGCAAGGATCATGCAGCCGATTGAGGTTCCCCCGCGCTCGCGGGGATAGGCCCGCCATGGCGAACGATCTGCTCTCGCAAGTGCTGGTTCCCCCGCGCTCGCGGGGATAGGCCCAGGCAAAACGCACATGGCAATGCGTGCTCGCTGGTTCCCCCGCGCTCGCGGGGATAGGCCCCCCCCGATCGGCCCCGATCAAGACACCCGCAGGGTTCCCCCGCGCTCGCGGGGATAGGCCCTACCGCGGCACCGACGATGGTACCACCGTCGCGGTTCCCCCGCGCTCGCGGGGATAGGCCCTTCAGGTGCTTGACGAGCGGAACTATCAGTTCGGTTCCCCCGCGCTCGCGGGGATAGGCCTCTGCCGCGCAAGCTGTTGTTCGAGGTCAATCAGGTTCCCCCGCGCTCGCGGGGATAGGCCCGAAAGACGCGCGCCCAGCGACCAAACCAAGCGGGTTCCCCCGCGCTCGCGGGGATAGGCCCCACGCGGGGCGTGGACGGGCGCAAGGGCTCACGGTTCCCCCGCGCTCGCGGGGATAGGCCCGCCGAGATCTTCATCCGCACCTTCGCCACGCTGGTTCCCCCGCGCTCGCGGGGATAGGCCCCTCCACCGACACGCACATGATCTGCTCGATCGGGTTCCCCCGCGCTCGCGGGGATAGGCCCATTAGCGCGCCCTGCTCTTCTGCTGCTCAAAGGGTTCCCCCGCGCTCGCGGGGATAGGCCCGAGCCGGCATTCAGGCTGGCCGAGGTGCTGCCGGTTCCCCCGCGCTCGCGGGGATAGGCCCCTAGTGGATGTCAGTGCGGGAACGGCGTACATGGTTCCCCCGCGCTCGCGGGGATAGGCCCTCGCAGCAGGTCTACGGCCGCACCATTGGCAGGGTTCCCCCGCGCTCGCGGGGATAGGCCCTGGTGAAGGCCCCACTGACCCAAGGGCAGTTTGGTTCCCCCGCGCTCGCGGGGATAGGCCCACCTGCTCAACCTCGAGCCACTGCCAAGCCAGGGTTCCCCCGCGCTCGCGGGGATAGGCCCGTAGTGGCGGCCGCCGAGAAGCTCGCGATCTCGGTTCCCCCGCGCTCGCGGGGATAGGCCCACATGGCCGCCATCGGCAACCCCCCGATCGGCGGTTCCCCCGCGCTCGCGGGGATAGGCCGGTCCAGATCGCGCAGCGCTTGCTCTTCCTTGAGGTTCCCCCGCGCTCGCGGGGATAGGCCCCCTGCCCGCCGTTTGATCCTGACCGCCTGGAGGGTTCCCCCGCGCTCGCGGGGATAGGCCCAGGCCATCCAAAGAACCTTCCGCGATGCCATCGGTTCCCCCGCGCTCGCGGGGATAGGCCCCTGCCACCCACCGCATGCGTATGCGCAGAGTAGGTTCCCCCGCGCTCGCGGGGATAGGCCTCATCACGCCGCCATTGGCAATGATGCGAGCGTGGTTCCCCCGCGCTCGCGGGGATAGGCCCGACCCCGAGCGCCTAGCCGCAGCCATCGCCCGGGTTCCCCCGCGCTCGCGGGGATAGGCCCGTCGGTGGCCGCATCGCCGAATCCGCCAGCGCGGTTCCCCCGCGCTCGCGGGGATAGGCCCTCCAACGCAAAGGCAAAGAGCTAACCGCTGAGGGTTCCCCCGCGCTCGCGGGGATAGGCCCCGGAGACTCGCTGTCGGAATCCGAGACCTGATGGTTCCCCCGCGCTCGCGGGGATAGGCCCCAATCCGCCGCCCAGCGCGCGCGCTGGATCTGGGTTCCCCCGCGCTCGCGGGGATAGGCCCAGGTCCTCGAAGGCGTCGGCAAGGTTGGATTGGGTTCCCCCGCGCTCGCGGGGATAGGCCCTGACGCGCGAGCTCGTCGAGGATCATCGCTTGGGTTCCCCCGCGCTCGCGGGGATAGGCCCGCTTCGAGGGGCTCAAGCTGGAGGCCTACCAAGGTTCCCCCGCGCTCGCGGGGATAGGCCCAATGGTGCTCAATCCACAGCGTTAGGCCGTCAGGTTCCCCCGCGCTCGCGGGGATAGGCCCAAGCCGCCCAAGCTCTTTCTGCTTAAGCCCTTGGTTCCCCCGCGCTCGCGGGGATAGGCCCCGCCCACCTTGCATCCATCCCCATCTTGGCAAGGTTCCCCCGCGCTCGCGGGGATAGGCCCATTTGGAGATTCCAACGCTTGCACATCACCAGGGTTCCCCCGCGCTCGCGGGGATAGGCCCTCAGCGCCAACCACACCCCCCAGCACCTGAGCGGTTCCCCCGCGCTCGCGGGGATAGGCCTCCAAGGGTCAACGTCACTTTACAGCCGTATATGGTTCCCCCGCGCTCGCGGGGATAGGCCTCAGACTCAATCTCCCCCGTAACAATGTCGAAAGGTTCCCCCGCGCTCGCGGGGATAGGCCCGAGTTATATCGTCCCTATACACCCCATGATAAGGTTCCCCCGCGCTCGCGGGGATAGGCCCAGCATCCAGTCCGCCGTCTCATCCGCCGTCGCGGTTCCCCCGCGCTCGCGGGGATAGGCCCCTCGGGTGCAATGCCTTGGGCCGCTCCACCCTGGTTCCCCCGCGCTCGCGGGGATAGGCCCAGGATGGCCTCGCCTGCTGCGTTCATCTGCGAGGTTCCCCCGCGCTCGCGGGGATAGGCCCCAGCACCCTTTCTGTACGGGTCACGCCAGAACGGTTCCCCCGCGCTCGCGGGGATAGGCCCCTCGACAGGCTCGCTGGCCGGGTTATCAGAGAGGTTCCCCCGCGCTCGCGGGGATAGGCCCGTCGGTGTTGGCGGTGTCGCCGGGGAGGATGGGGTTCCCCCGCGCTCGCGGGGATAGGCCCATGGGCTGCTCTTTGCCGCGCGCGTCGGTGTAGGTTCCCCCGCGCTCGCGGGGATAGGCCCGCCCGCACCGACAAGCACGGCAACCTTGCCGGGGTTCCCCCGCGCTCGCGGGGATAGGCCCCGCTTCCACTGCCGCCCTACGTCCTGGGCTACGGTTCCCCCGCGCTCGCGGGGATAGGCCCGCCGCATCAGCTCCTGGCTATGACTCCCACAGGGTTCCCCCGCGCTCGCGGGGATAGGCCCTGGGGCAGGCATGGCCTACACCGCAACCCAACGGTTCCCCCGCGCTCGCGGGGATAGGCCCTGAGGTATCCCCACTAAAAAAACAAAGACAGGCAGCGGCTTAGTGGAGATATCGGAGTGAAACTGAACATGCAGAGGAGGTGGTGGTCCACCATGGGCGAGAAAACCTGTTGAGGACCCGGCCTATTGAGGAGCTCCCCATGCATGCACTGACGATCTTACACCGCTGTATTGGCCCCCTGCTTGGCGCGGTGCACCGTCGGCGCCTCAGCGTCCTGTTTGAGGCGGTGGCCGCAACGGTGAGTGGCCCGCGGCTGACGTTGACCGAGATTGGGCGGCGTTTTGGTGGCAGCAATGAGCTGCGCCACCGGATCAAACGGGCC
>NZ_JAYESN010000093.1:0-16113 GCF_034860625.1 Lamprobacter sp. | reverse complement strand
GCCGCTAGCGGCAATAGGATTGAGGAAGATTGGGGCGCAGGCCCGGCATTAGTGCTAGGCTGATTCCAGCAATATCTCAGCACAGGGAAGTGATCGACAGGAATCGATTTTTCTAGGCCAGTAGCTCAATTGGCAGAGCAGCGGTCTCCAAAACCGCAGGTTGGGGGTTCGAGTCCCTCCTGGCCTGCCAAACATGCACCCTCAGGGTGCCGGTAACCCATGAATGCACGAGCCGAGGCCGCTTCGACCGGCCTGGATACGGCCAAACTCGCCGTCGCGGTCCTGTTGTTGGCAGGCGGTATTTGGGCGTTCTATTTCTTTGCTGCGTACTCGGTGCTGTTGCGCACCTTGGGCTTGCTCGTCATCGCGAGCGCCGCCGCGGCCTTGGCCTTGACCTCCGCTCAAGGTCGTCAACTCTGGCGTTTCGCGCTCGATTCGCGCATGGAGGTCCGCAAGGTCGTTTGGCCGACGCGTCAGGAGACCATCCAGACCACGCTGGTCGTGATCGTCATGGTCTTTATCCTTGGTCTCATCCTATGGCTATTCGATACCATTCTACGGACGATCTTTAACCTTCTGGTCGGGAACGGCGGCTGATATGGCCATGCGCTGGTATGTGATTCACGCCTTCTCCGGCTTTGAAAGCCATGTTGCAAAGGCGATCCGCGAGCGCGCCGCGCGTGCCGGCATGGAAGACGCCTTTGGTGAGATCCTGGTGCCAACCGAGGAGGTTGTCGAGATCCGCAACGGCCAGCAGCGCAAGAGCGAGCGCAAATTCTTTCCAGGCTATGTCTTCGTCAATATGGAGATGACCGACGAATCCTGGCATCTGGTGAAGGATGTGCCGCGGGTGATGGGCTTTATCGGCGGTAAGGGTGATCGTCCCGCGCCGATCCCTGATTCGCAGGCGGATGCGATCCGTCAACGGGTTCAGGATGGTGTCGAGAAGCCACGCCCGAAGGTGCTCTACGAGCCAGGCGAGGTAGTTCGGGTCACCGACGGCCCATTTACTGATTTTAACGGCGTCGTGGAAGAAGTCGACTACGAAAAGAGCCGCGTGAAGGTCTCGGTGTCGATCTTTGGCCGCTCAACGCCTGTTGATCTCGAATTCAGTCAGGTCGAGAAAGGCTGATCTGGATTTGAATGTCTTGGCGGGCTGTTCGCTGTTGATCATCCGCCAGTTTCGTCAGCGGCTGCCTTTTGCGCGGTCTCATCATCGGGGAGCTGGTGTTTCGCCAGCGTTTGCACCCACAGGAGTGTTATAGCATGGCGAAGAAAGTCAACGCCTATATCAAGCTGCAGGTCAAGGCCGGCGAGGCCAACCCGAGCCCGCCAGTGGGTCCTGCATTGGGCCAGCACGGCGTCAATATTATGGAGTTCTGCAAGGCCTTCAACGCGAAGACGCAGGACATGGAAAAGGGGCTGCCGACGCCAGTCGTCATCACTGTCTACTCGGATCGCAGCTTTACCTTTATCACAAAGACGCCCCCCGCCTCGATCCTCCTGAAAAAGGCGGCGGGTGTGGCGAAAGGCAGCGCGACCCCGAATACTGCCATTGTCGGCACGGTGACCCGCGAGCAGATTGAAGCGATCGCCAACACCAAGATGCCGGATCTCAATGCCGCAGATCTTGAGGGTGCGGTGCGCACCATCGCGGGTAGTGCGCGCGCCATGGGTCTAAAGGTTGAGGGGATTGCGTAATGGCAAAATTAACGAAGCGCGCGGCGGCGATTCGCGAGCGTGTCGAGCCTGGCCGCAGCTATGCTGCCGAAGAGGCATTCGAGCTCTTGAAGTCGGTCTCAACCGTCAAGTTTATTGAGAACATCGACGTCGCCGTGAACTTGGGCGTTGATCCACGTAAGTCAGATCAGGTGGTTCGTGGCTCGACTGTACTGCCGCATGGTATCGGCAAGCAGGTTCGGGTGGCAGTCTTCACGCAGGGCGCCAATGTCGAGGCAGCGACCGAGGCCGGCGCCGATCGCGTCGGTATGGAAGACCTCGCCGAGGAGATGAAGGGCGGCAATCTCAACTTCGATGTCGTCATCGCCTCGCCGGATGCGATGCGCGTCGTTGGACAACTGGGCAAGCTGCTTGGTCCGCGTGGCTTGATGCCGAACCCGAAAGTGGGAACGGTAACAGCGAACGTGGCCGAGGCCGTTCAAAACGCCAAGGCTGGCCAGGTGCGCTACCGCACGGACAAGGCCGGCATCATCCACTGCCCACTCGGTAAGATGGACTTTGACGCGGATAAGCTGCGCGAGAATCTCGAGGCGCTTCTGGCCAATCTGGCCAAGGCCAAGCCTAGCGCCGCCAAGGGCGTCTATATGAAGAAGGTCACGGTCTCATCGACGATGGGACCCGGGCTGACGATCGATCACAGCGCTCTCGCGTTCTGATCGCCAATGCGGCATAACGCGCTCCTGAATGGGCGCCGTTTGCCGCGTGCTTCGATGATCTTTGGGGCAGCGGCCTTAACGGCCGTCGTCCGTCAAAGACCGCAGGTGTCGGGCGTCGCGCCAGGAAGCGCGCGCGTTTCGGCTTAATCAATGCCTGCGTAGATGGTGTCCCGGAACCGGTTTGCTGGCAACGGTACACAGTTCATGATCAGGTGTTTGCTAGGGAACTGCGCCCTGATTCTCTGGGTTGGACGCTCGTCTAACTCCAATCCGATTAGGAGGTGACGTCTGTGGCACTGACCTTTGCCCAGAAAGAACGCATCGTCGCCGAGGTCGCGGAGGTCGCTCAGACCGCACACTCGGCGGTGGGTGCTGAGTATCGCGGGCTGACTGTCGAGCAGATGACCAAGCTGCGCGTCGAGGCGCGTAAGGCTGGCGTCTATGTTCGGGTCATCAAGAACACGCTTGCGAAGCGTGCATTGGCTGGCACTGACTTTGCCTGCATGGACGAGGCCCTCACCGGCCCACTCGTGCTCGCATTTGGGCAGTCCGACCCGGGCTCCGTCGGTCGCGTTGCTGAGAGCTTTGCCAAAGAGCACAAAGAGTTCCAAGTCCGCATGATCGCGGTCGGTGGCCAGCTCTTGGACGGCTCTGAGCTCAGCAAGCTTGCGAAGATGCCGACCTATGATGAGGCGATCAGCCAATTGATGGCGGTGATGAAAGCCCCCGTCCAGAAGCTGGCGAGCACGCTCAACGAGGTGCCGAGCAAGCTGGCGCGTACCCTCAGCGCGGTGCGCGACGCCAAAGAAGCGGCCTGATCCTCGGCGGGGCCTGTTGTCCTGCGATTAGCGATCATTCATTGCAAACGAATCATTAACACGGAGATAAGCCCATGGCTGTTTCTAAAGACGAAATCCTAGAAGCCATTGCCAATATGACGGTGATGGAGGTCGTTGATCTGATCAGCGCGATGGAAGAGAAGTTTGGTGTGACCGCGGCGGCTGCGGTTGCTGCGGCGCCTGCTGCTGCTGGCGGTGGTGACGCTGCTCCGGCTGAAGAGCAGACCGAGTTCGATGTTGTGCTGACCTCATTTGGCGCCAACAAGGTCGCGGTCATCAAGGCTGTTCGTGCGCTGACCGGCTTGGGCCTGAAAGAGGCGAAGGACGCGGTCGAGGGTGCTCCGGCAACGCTGAAAGAAGCGGTCTCCAAGGACGATGCCGAGGCGGCCAAGAAGACGTTGGAAGAGGCTGGCGCCGCTGTCGAGATCAAGTAAAGCCATCCTTGTACCCTGCCTTAAAGCTGGGACCGACGAAGGCTGGCGGCCTCGGGCCGCCGGCCTTTTGCCGTTTCCGCTGATAAGGCCAGCGCCATGCTGGGATGCCGGCGCTCAATTGCCGTCGGGCGGGCCTTTGCTCAGGCCCGGCTCGCACAGCTGACCGGTCGTGCCGGTTTCACTCCTCCTTGTTGAGCATCGGATGATGCCAGGGGGAGATCACGCCCGGTCAGCATCCGCTCCTGCGGCGGACGTTCAAGGCTACTCTAAAGACCTATTACGAGGGAAGGCAGCATGCCCTATTCGTTTACCGAAAAGAAGCGCATCCGCAAGAACTTCGGCAAGCGCCCGACGATCATGGAGGTCCCGTTCCTACTGGCGACCCAGATCGATTCCTACCGCGACTTTCTGCAGATGGAAAAGGGGCCTAAAGAGCGTGACGAGGTCGGTTTGCACGCCGCATTCCGGACCGTGCTGCCTATCGAGAGCTACTCTGGCAACGCCCATCTCGAGTATGTGAGCTATCGGCTCGGCGAGCCGGCCTTCGATGTCCGTGAGTGTCATCTGCGCGGCGCCACCTATGCGGCGCCACTTCGGGTTTTGCTGCGCCTGGTGATCTACGACAAGGACGCGCCGGCTGGTTCGAAGGTGGTGAAGGATGTCCGCGAGCAGGAGGTCTACATGGGCGACCTGCCGCTGATGACCGAGACCGGCACCTTCATCATCAATGGTACCGAGCGGGTCATCGTCTCGCAGCTGCATCGCTCGCCGGGCGTGTTCTTTGATCACGACAAAGGCAAGACGCACTCGTCCGGGAAGCTGCTGTTCTCGGCGCGGGTCATCCCTTACCGCGGCTCCTGGCTCGATTTCGAGTTCGATCCGAAGGATAACCTGTTCGTGCGCATCGACCGCCGGCGCAAGCTGCCGGCGACGGTGCTGCTGCGCGCCCTTGGCTACGGTGTTGACGACATCCTCTCGATGTTCTTCGAGACCGACAGCTTCCACCTCGGCACCCCGCTTGAGCTCGACCTGGTGCCGGAACGCCTGCGCGGCGAAACCGTCAACTTCGAGGTCAAGATCGGCGATCAGCTGCTCGTCGAGGCCGGGCGCCGCGTCACCGCAAAGCACATTCGCGAACTGCAGAAGGCTGGCGTCGAACGACTCGAGGTGCCCGACGAGTTCCTAATCGGACGAACCCTGGCTCGGACGCAGATCGACACCGAAACCGGCGAGATTATCGCCGAGGCCAACAGCGAGATCACCGAGGAGTTGCTGGCAGCGCTGCGCGAGAAGGGCATTGAGCGTATCGAAACCCTATTCGTCAACGATCTCGATCATGGCCCCTATCTGTCCGAGACCCTGCGGATCGACCAGACCACCAACGAGCTGGAGGCCCAGGTCGAGGTCTACCGGATGATGCGCCCAGGCGAACCGCCGACCAAAGAGGCGGCACAGAATCTGTTCCACAATCTGTTCTTCGCGCCTGAGCGTTACGATCTCTCGGCCGTCGGGCGGATGAAGTTCAACCGTCGGCTACTGCGCGAGGAGACCGAAGGCCCCGGCATCCTCTACGACGGACGCTATTTCTCGCAGCGCACCGATGCCTTCTCGACCAAGCTGGTCGAGGAAAACGGCGATCGCTCCGATATTGTCGATGCGCTCAAGGTTCTGATCGAGCTACGCAATGGTCGCGGTACCGTTGATGATATTGATCACTTAGGCAATCGACGCATCCGTTGCGTTGGCGAGATGGCCGAGAACCAGTTCCGTGTCGGCCTGGTGCGTGTCGAGCGTGCGGTGAAAGAGCGCCTCTCGCTGGCCGAGTCCGAAGGGCTGATGCCACAGGAGCTGATCAACGCCAAGCCAGTCTCGGCGGCGATCAAGGAGTTCTTCGGCTCCTCTCAGCTGTCGCAGTTCATGGACCAGAACAATCCGCTCTCGGAAGTGACGCATAAGCGCCGCGTCTCCGCGCTGGGGCCGGGTGGTCTCGCGCGCGAACGCGCGGGCTTTGAGGTGCGCGATGTGCACCCAACCCACTATGGCCGCGTCTGCCCGATCGAAACGCCTGAAGGTCCGAACATCGGTCTGATCAATTCGCTCGCGGTCTATGCCCGGACCAACAAGTACGGCTTCCTCGAGACCCCTTATCGTCGCGTCGAAGGCGGTCAGGCGACCCACGAGATCGTTCACCTGTCGGCGATCGAGGAGGGCGGCTACGTCATCGCCCAGGCCAATGCCACGCTGGATGAGGACAACCGGCTAACCGACGCCCTGGTCTCCTGCCGGCACATGAACGAGTTCACCATGAAGGCGCCCGATGAGGTCCAGTTCATGGACGTTTCGCCGCGGCAGATCGTTTCGGTCGCGGCCTCGCTGGTGCCGTTCCTCGAGCACGACGACGCCAACCGCGCACTGATGGGCTCGAACATGCAGCGCCAAGCGGTTCCGACCTTGCGCGCTGAGAAGCCGCTGGTCGGCACCGGCATGGAGCGTGTGGTGGCCAAGGACTCCGGCGTTGTCGTCTGGGCGCGGCGCGGCGGTGTCATCGAGGCGGTGGATGCGGCACGCATCGTGGTGCGAGTTAATGATGACGAGACCGAGGCCGGTGAGGCCGGTGTCGACATCTATACCCTGACCAAGTACACGCGATCGAATCAGAACACCTGTATCAACCAACGTCCGCTGGTTGTCCCTGGTGATCTGGTGGTGCGCAACGACGTCCTCGCCGACGGTCCTTCGACCGACCTGGGCGAGCTGGCGCTGGGGCAGAACTTGCGCGTCGCCTTCATGCCTTGGAACGGTTACAACTTCGAGGACTCGATCCTGATCTCGGAGCGTCTGGTGCAGCAAGATCGCTTCACCAGCATCCATATCGAGGAGCTCACCTGTCTGGCGCGCGACACCAAGCTCGGCCCGGAGGAGATCACCAGCGACATCCCGAACGTCGGCGAGGCCGCGCTCGGCAAGTTGGATGAATCCGGCGTCGTCTATATCGGTGCCGAGGTGCGCGACGGTGACATCCTGGTTGGTAAGGTCACGCCGAAAGGTGAGACCCAGCTGACCCCGGAGGAGAAGCTCTTGCGTGCGATCTTCGGTGAGAAGGCCTCAGATGTGAAGGATACCTCGCTGCGTCTGCCGTCCGGGATGTCCGGTACCGTCGTCGATGTGCAGGTCTTTACCCGCGATGGCGTCGAGAAAGACAAGCGCGCGACTCAGATCGAGGAGATCGAGCTCGAGCGGGTGCGTAAGGACTTGGCCGACCAGCTGCGCATCATGGAGCAGGACACCTTCCAGCGTGTCGAGAAGATGTTGATCGGCAAGGTCGCCGATGGTGGTCCGGGCGGGCTCAAGGCCGGCGATAAGATCACGAAAAAGTATCTGCAGGATCTGGCCGAAGGCCAGGGCAAAGACAAGTGGCTCGAGATCCGCATCCGCAGCGAGGAGGCGGCGGCACAGCTCGAGGCGGTGGCGGCGCAGATCAAGGAGCAGCGCGAGGTGTTCCGCGAGCGCTTCGAGGTGAAGAAGCGCAAGATCACCCAGGGCGACGAGCTGCCGCCCGGCGTGCTGAAGATGGTCAAGACCTACGTCGCGGTGAAGCGGCGCATCCAGCCGGGTGACAAGATGGCCGGTCGGCATGGCAATAAGGGTGTCATCTCGCGCGTCGTGCCGCAGGAGGACATGCCGTTTAGCGCCGACGGTGAGCCGGTCGATATCGTGCTCAACCCGCTCGGCGTGCCCTCGCGCATGAATGTCGGTCAGGTGCTCGAGACCCACCTTGGCTGGGCCGCGAAGGGGCTTGGACAACGCATCGATGCGATGTTGCGGGCGCAGGCCGGTGTCGAGGAGCTCCGCGGCTTTCTGGCCAAGGTCTACAACACCAGCGGCAAGCAAGAGGATCTCGACAGTCTGAGCGATGAGGAAGTGCTGGAGCTGGCCGCCAACCTGCGCGGTGGCGTGCCGCTGGCAACCCCGGTCTTCGACGGTGCCAGTGAGGAAGAGATCAAGTACATGCTGGATCTTGCCGGGCTCTCGACCACGGGCCAGACCAAGCTCTACGATGGCCGCAGTGGCGAGCCGTTCGAGCGCCCGGTGACCGTCGGCTACATGTACATGCTGAAGCTCAACCATCTGGTCGACGACAAGATGCATGCGCGCTCCACCGGCCCTTACAGCCTAGTGACCCAACAGCCGCTCGGCGGTAAGGCCCAGTTTGGTGGCCAACGCTTCGGCGAGATGGAGGTCTGGGCACTCGAGGCCTACGGTGCTGCGCACACCTTGCAGGAGATGCTCACCGTGAAGTCGGACGACGTGACGGGTCGGACCAAGATGTACAAGAACATCGTCGATGGCGACCATCGCATGGAGGCCGGTATGCCGGAGTCGTTCAACGTTCTGGTCAAGGAGATCCGCTCGCTTGGCATCAATATCGAGCTCGAGCAAGACTGAGGAGAAGACCGAAGGGGCAAGTTTGAAGGGCGACTTGTCGCGCTTCTCGCTTTTCTGCCTTTGACCTTTCGAGCCTTGCCCCTGAACGCATCTTTAAGATAGCCATGTTCGCTCTTCGGACGTCACCTTTCACCGCCTCTTCTTTTTCAAACTTCGAGCTTCACACTTCAAACTTCACCTGGTGTTGCCATGAAAGATCTCCTCAGAATTATTAAGCAACAGGGGCAGGCGTTGGAGTTCGACGCCATCCGCATCGGTCTCGCGTCGCCTGAGATGATCCGCTCCTGGTCGTACGGCGAGGTCAAGAAGCCGGAGACCATCAACTATCGCACCTTCAAGCCGGAGCGTGATGGCTTGTTTTGCGCGAAGGTCTTCGGCCCGGTCAGTGACTACGAGTGCCTCTGTGGAAAATACAAGCGCCTCAAGCACCGCGGCGTGGTCTGCGAGAAGTGTGGTGTTGAGGTCACGCTGGCCAAGGTGCGCCGTGAGCGCATGGGCCATATCGACTTGGCCAGTCCGGTTGCGCACATCTGGTTCCTGAAGTCATTGCCCTCGCGCATCGGGTTGTTGCTCGACATGACCCTGCGCGATATTGAGCGCGTGCTCTACTTCGAGTCCTTTGTCGTCATTGATCCGGCGATGACCGATCTCGAACGCAATCAGCTGCTCACCGACGATCAATATTTGGAAGCCCTTGAGACCCATGGCGACGAATTCGATGCTCGCATGGGTGCTGAGGCGGTATTCGAGCTACTGCGCAGCTTGGATCTGGATGCCGAGATTCGCCAGATGCGCGAGGACATGGAGGCCACGAATTCCGAGACCAAGCTGAAGAAGCTGACCAAGCGCTTGAAGCTCATCGAGTCGCTGCAGGCCTCGGGCAATCGTCCTGAGTGGATGATCCTGACCGTGTTGCCGGTGCTGCCGCCGGAACTGCGCCCGCTGGTGCCGCTCGATGGCGGCCGCTTCGCAACCTCGGATCTGAACGATCTCTATCGGCGCGTGATCAACCGCAATAACCGCCTCAAGCGGCTGTTGGATCTGATCGCGCCCGACATCATCGTGCGCAACGAGAAGCGCATGCTGCAGGAATCCGTCGATGCGCTGCTCGACAACGGCCGCCGTGGTCGTGCGATCACTGGCACCAACAAGCGCCCGCTGAAGTCGCTCGCCGATATGATCAAGGGCAAGCAGGGCCGCTTCCGGCAGAACTTGCTCGGCAAGCGCGTCGACTATTCGGGCCGCTCGGTTATCGTCGTCGGTCCGACGTTGAAGCTGCATCAGTGCGGCCTGCCCAAGCTGATGGCGCTCGAGCTGTTCAAACCCTTCATCTTCAGCAAGCTGCAGTTGCGTGGACTGGCGCCGACCATCAAGGCGGCGAAGAAGATGGTCGAGCGTGGCACCGCCGAGGTCTGGGATATCCTCGAAGAGGTGATCCGCGAGCATCCGGTGATGCTCAATCGGGCGCCGACCTTGCATCGTCTCGGCATCCAGGCCTTCGAGCCGGTGCTGATCGAGGGCAAGGCCATCCAGCTCCATCCGCTGGTCTGCACCGCCTTCAATGCCGACTTCGATGGCGACCAGATGGCCGTGCATGTGCCGCTCTCACTCGAGGCGCAGCTCGAGGCTCGCGCCCTGATGATGTCGTCGAACAACATCCTCTCGCCGGCCAACGGCGAGCCGATCATCGTGCCCTCGCAGGACGTGGTGCTCGGGCTCTATTACATGACTCGCGAGCGCTTCAACGCGAAGGGTGAGGGCTTAGTCCTCTCAGGGATCGACGAGGCGCGTCGTGCCTACGAGACTGGTCAGGCGGCCTTGCAGGCGCGGGTGAAGGTGCTGATCCGCGAAGTTGTGCGCGAGGAGGATGGCAGCATCGAGGAGCGCGTCGGCATTCGGGAGACGACGCTGGGCCGGGCATTGGTGTGGGAGATCGTGCCTGAAGGCCTGCCATTTGAGCTGGTCGACCGGGCGCTTGGCAAGAAGCAGATCTCGGGCTTGATCAACACCTGCTATCGCGTGCTGGGCTTGAAGGATACCGTCGTCTTTGCTGACCAGATCATGTATATGGGCTTCCGCATGGCGACCCGCGCTGGGGTCTCGATCGGCCTTGAGGACATGGAGGTGCCGGAGGAGAAGGCACGCATCATCGGCGATGCCGAGGACGAGGTAAAGGAGATCGAGGACCAGTACACACAAGGATTGGTGACCAACGGCGAGCGTTATAACAAGGTGGTCGATATCTGGTCGCGGACCAATGACCAGGTCGCCAAGTCGATGATGCGCAAATTGGGTAAGGATAAGGTCATCGATAGTGATGGTCAGCTGGTGACCGACAGCGATGGCAATCCGCTTGAGCAGGACTCCTTCAACTCGATCTACATGATGGCCGACTCCGGCGCCCGTGGCTCAGCGGCGCAGATCCGTCAGCTCGCTGGCATGCGCGGTCTGATGGCGAAGCCGGACGGCTCGATCATCGAGACCCCGATCACGGCGAATTTCCGCGAGGGTCTGAATGTCATCCAATACTTCATCTCGACCCATGGTGCGCGCAAGGGGCTCGCGGATACTGCGCTCAAGACGGCGAACTCCGGGTATCTGACCCGTCGCCTGGTCGATGTCGCCCAGGACATGGTGGTGCTCGAGGTCGACTGCGGCACTGAGCGTGGTCTGCTGATGACGCCGATCATCGAGGGCGGTGACGTGGTTGAGCCACTGCGTGAGCGCATCCTTGGCCGGGTCACGGCCGAGGATCTCTATCGCCCTGGTACCGACGACATCGTCTGCGAGTCCGGCACTTTGCTCGATGAGGGCTGGGTCAAACAGCTCGAGATTGAGGGTATCGATCAGGTGCTGGTGCGCTCGCCGATCACCTGTGAGTCGCGCTTGGGCGTCTGTGCCCAGTGCTATGGACGCGATCTGGCCCGTGGCCACCGTGTCAACATGGGAGAGGCGGTTGGCGTCATTGCCGCGCAGTCGATCGGTGAGCCGGGTACCCAGCTGACTATGCGCACCTTCCATATCGGTGGCGCGGCGTCACGGGCCGCTGCGGTCAGTAATGTTCAGGTCAAGGCTGCTGGCACCATCAAGCTGCATAACATCAAGACGGTGCAGCATCACAGCGGCAACTTGGTCGCGGTCTCGCGCTCCGGCGAGCTGACCGTCAGCGATGAGAAGGGTCTTGAGAAGGAGCGCTATAAGATCCCTTATGGCGCGACGGTTGCGATCAATGATGGCGATAAGGTCGAGGCCGGCGCCATCGTCGCCACCTGGGACCCGCACACCCATCCGGTGGTCACCGAGGTGGCCGGCGTGTTGCGCTTCGAGGACTTCATCGACGGCGTGACCGTGCAGAGTAAAACCGATGATGTGACCGGTCTGGCCTCGCTTGAGGTGATGGACCCGAAACAGCGTCCGGCCGCAGGCAAGGATCTGCGCCCGATGGTCAAGCTGCTTGATACCAACGGCGAAGAGCTGAATATCGCCGGTACCGATCTGCCAGCGCGCTATTATCTGACCTCAGGGGCGATCGTCACCGTGTCGGACGGGGCCGATGTTGGCGTCGGCGACATCCTGGCGCGCATCCCGCAGGAATCGTCCAAGACCCGCGACATCACCGGCGGTCTGCCGCGTGTTGCCGACCTGTTCGAGGCGCGCAAGCCGAAAGACCCGGCGTTGATGGCGCAGGCCACAGGCACCATCAGCTTTGGCAAGGAGACCAAGGGCAAGCAACGCTTGGTGATCACGACCGACGATGGTGAGACCATCGAGGAGCTGATCCCGAAGTGGCGACACGTCAACGTGTTCGAGGGCGAGCGCGTCGAGCGCGGTGAGATCATCTCCGAAGGCGAGATGAGCTCGCACGATATCTTGCGGCTGAAGGGGGTCACGGCGCTGGCGGAGTATCTGGTCAAGGAGATCCAGGATGTCTATCGGCTACAGGGCGTGAAGATTAACGATAAGCACATCGAGGTGATCGTGCGCCAGATGCTACGCAAGGTGGAGATCACCAACGCCGGCGATACTCATCTGCTGCGCGGCGAGCAGGTGGATCAGACGACGCTCCAGCTGGAGAACGAGCGGGTCAAGGCGGAGGGCAAGCATCCGGCGCTTTATGAGCCCCTGTTGCTGGGGATCACGAAAGCCTCTCTGGCGACCGAGTCGTTCATTTCGGCAGCTTCGTTCCAAGAGACCACGCGGGTGCTGACCGAGGCGGCTGTGCGAGGCTCGGTGGATGGTCTTAACGGTCTGAAGGAGAACGTTATCGTTGGGCGTCTGATTCCGGCTGGTACCGGGCTAGCGCATCACAACGAGCGTCGTCGTCGGCGCCAAGCCGATGGCCCGGGGGATGCGGCTGAGCGCATGGAGCTCGCCAACGAAGAACTCACCGCGGCGCTGAAGCAGGCCCTCAATACCCAGGAGTCTGAGGCCGAGTAGCCCTGTCTGGAGCCCCATCGCGGGGCTCCGTCATCGAACCGCAATGGCCCGTTGACAGGGCCTGCGCTGCTGAATATACTTCTCGTCTTAGCTCGCCGGCATTTGTATTGCCGGCTTGCTGTTTGAGTGGCACGGTCGCTGCGGCACGCTCTTCTCGTCGACTCATCCGCCATCTATTTGCGTTCTCGCTGTTCGCTGGCGAGTGCTTCGCCCCGGTATTCCCTGGGTGATTAGGTCGGCTGCGGCTCGTCTTGGCGTTGCATCACTGTCCTGCTGAGTTCGGGTATCGCAATCGAGTCTCTTGCAAGGGTCTCGATGACGCCCTCAACCAAAAATTTCAAGTTTGGGCGTCGCCAGCCAGGGGCTGCGGGCTCAAACCTATAGTGCATACACATTGCATCCAAGCCGTCGGAGTCAGTCATGGCGACAGTCAACCAATTGGTGCGCAATCCTCGCAAGCGCCGTGTGGCAAAGAGTACGGTGCCGGCGCTCGAGGCCTGCCCTCAGAAGCGCGGTGTTTGCACCCGTGTTTACACCACGACGCCGAAAAAGCCAAATTCGGCGCTGCGTAAGGTCGCCCGCGTGCGGCTCACCAATGGCTTCGAGGTTGCTTCTTACATCGGTGGTGAAGGACATAACCTGCAAGAGCACTCGGTTGTGCTCATCCGGGGCGGTCGTGTCAAAGACCTACCCGGTGTGCGCTACCACACGGTCCGCGGCACCTTGGATGCCTCTGGGGTCGAGAAGCGCCGGCAAGGCCGTTCCAAGTATGGCGCTAAGCGCCCCAAGAGCTGATCGCTCGATATTTAACGCCTCGTCCAACGCCTGACTGGTCGAACGCGCTAACCCTTTTAATCGGTAGTCGGAGCCTGAAAAGCAATGCCGAGAAGACGCATCGTTGGTCGTCGCCAGATCCTGCCAGACCCTAAGCATGGCAGTGAGCTGCTCACCAAGTTCATCAATATGTTGATGGAGGACGGCAAGAAGGCCGTGGCCGAGCGCATCATCTACGGCGCGCTCGATCGGGTGGTCGAGAAGAAGGGTGCTGAGCCCCTCGAGCTGCTTGATCAGGCCATGGAAAATGTCCGCCCCGTGGTTGAGGTCAAGTCTCGACGTGTGGGCGGTGCAACCTATCAGGTGCCAGTCGAAGTACGGCCATCGCGCCGTAACACGCTGGCCATGCGCTGGCTCATCGATGCGTCACGCAAGCGCTCGGAGAAATCGATGGCGCTGCGGCTTGCGGGCGAGCTGATGGATGCAGCAGATGCGCGTGGCACCGCGGTGAAAAAGAAGGAAGATACGCATCGCATGGCGGAGGCGAATAAGGCCTTCTCGCATTATCGCTGGTAGCGCAAGCTGGCGCGCAGCTCTCGGGATTCACCTCAGGCAATAGGCAACGCAGTCGTGGCACGTAGCACACCAATCGATCGGTACCGAAACCTCGGCATCATGGCGCATATCGATGCCGGCAAGACGACGACGACTGAGCGCATCCTGTTTTATACCGGGCTGTCGCACAAGATCGGCGAAGTGCACGATGGCGCCGCCACCATGGACTGGATGGAGCAGGAGCAGGAGCGCGGGATCACTATCACCTCGGCAGCGACGACCTGCTTCTGGTCGGGCATGGATCAGCAGTTCCCAGAGCATCGGATCAATATCATCGACACCCCTGGGCACGTCGATTTCACGATTGAGGTCGAGCGCTCGCTGCGTGTGCTTGATGGTGCCTGTACCGTCTTCTGTGCGGTGGGTGGCGTTGAGCCGCAATCTGAGACCGTCTGGCGCCAGGCGGATAAGTATGGCGTGCCGCGGATCGCCTTTGTCAACAAGATGGATCGCATGGGCGCGAATTTCCTGCGCGTCGTTGGTCAAGTCCAGGATCGCTTGGGCGCTGTTGCGGTTCCGCTCCAGCTGCCGATCGGTGCTGAAGAGGATTTCGCTGGCGTCGTCGACCTGGTGCGGATGACCGCGATCTACTGGAACGAAGATGACAAGGGTCTGACCTACGACGCCCGCGACGTGCCGGCAGACATGGCTGACGCTTGCGCAGAATGGCGAGAGAAGCTGGTCGAGGCTGCTGCCGAAGCGAATGAAGAGCTGATGGAGAAGTACCTCGAGGGTGGCGAGCTCACCGAGGACGAGATTCGCGCAGGCATTCGCAAGCGCACGATCAACAACGAGATCGTGCCTATGCTTTGCGGTTCTGCGTTCAAGAATAAGGGTGTGCAGGCGATGCTCGACGCGGTCGTCACCTACCTGCCGTCACCGCCTGAAGTGCCTGCTATCAAGGGTGTGCTGGATGACGCCGCCGAGACCGTCGAAGAGCGCCCGTCAAAGGACGATGCGCCCTTTGCTGCCTTGGCCTTCAAGATCGCGACCGATCCCTATGTCGGTACGCTGACCTTCTTCCGTGTCTATTCGGGCGTGCTGAATGCGGGTGACAGCGTGCTGAATCCGGTTAAGAGCAAGAAGGAGCGGGTCGGGCGTATCTTGCAGATGCACTCGAACGACCGCAAGGAGATCAAAGAGGTTCGGGCGGGTGACATCGCGGCCGCGGTTGGTCTCAAGGACGTCACCACGGGTGACACCCTCTGCGCACTTGATAAGCCGATCACGCTTGAGCGGATGGAGTTCCCGGAGCCGGTGATCTCGGTTGCGGTCGAGCCGAAGACCAAGAGCGACCAAGAGAAGATGGGTGTTGCGCTACAGAAGCTAGCGCAAGAAGACCCGTCGTTCCGGGTGCGCTCCGACGAAGAGTCCGGGCAGACTATCATCTCCGGCATGGGCGAGCTGCATCTAGAGATCATTGTCGATCGCATGCGCCGTGAGTTCAATGTCGAGGCCAATGTCGGCGCGCCACAGGTCAGCTATCGCGAGACGATTCGCACAAAGATCGAGCAAGAAACCAAATTTGCCCGTCAGTCAGGTGGTCGTGGTCAGTATGGGCACGTCTATATTCGCCTCGAGCCGCAGGAGCCAGGCACTGGCTATGCGTTCGTCAACGAGGTCGTTGGCGGTGCCGTGCCAAAAGAGTACATCCCGGCGGTGGACAAGGGCATCCAAGAGGCGATGACCAATGGTGTGATCGCTGGCTTCCCGGTGGTTGATGTGAAGGCGACGCTCTACGACGGCTCCTACCACGAGGTCGACTCGAGCGAAATGGCGTTCAAGATCGCGGGCTCGATGGCCTTCAAGGAAGGCGCGGCGAAGGCCAAGCCGGTTCTGCTCGAACCGATTATGAAGGTTGAAGTGGTGACGCCCGAAGAAAACATGGGCGACGTCATGGGCGACCTGAACAGCCGTCGCGGGATGATCCAAGGCATGGAAGACACGCCTTCTGGGAAGATTATCCGCGCCGAAGTGCCGCTCTCGTCGATGTTCGGGTATGCGACCGATCTCCGTTCGGCAACGCAGGGGCGCGCAAGCTATAGCATGGAGTTTGCTAAGTACAACGAGGTTCCGGCGAGTATCGCCGAGACCGTCGCGAAGAAACGATAGCGTCGACCGCAGGTCGTCGTTCGCTAACCATTGCAGTGGATCTCTGAGGGGATACGGGCA
>NZ_JAYESN010000092.1:0-16225 GCF_034860625.1 Lamprobacter sp. | reverse complement strand
CCATGCCCAATCAACTCATCAATATGCACGGCGACGCTGCGACCCAGCGCTGAGAGGCTGTAGCCGCCTTCAAGACAAGAGACAATCCGCTCATGGGCATGGCGCACCGCGATCTCGCGCAACTGGGCGGTGATCCAGGCATAGTCCGGCTCGCGGAGCATGAAATGCGCCATGTCATCCTCGGCATGGCCATCGAAGCCGGCCGAGATCATGATCAACTCCGGGGCGAAGGCCTCGATCTGCGGCAGACAATGCTGCTCCATCGCGGCGCGGAAGGCCTCGCCATTGGTGCGCGAGGGCAGCGGCAGGTTGATCACGTTCGGCGCGGTCGAGTCGGCGCCGGAGCCAGGATAAAAGGGATGCTGGAAGCTGGAGCAGAACAGCACCCGCTCATCGCCGGTGAAGATATCCTCGGTGCCGTTACCGTGGTGAACGTCGAAATCGACGATGGCGATGCGCTTGAGCCCATGCGCATTCATCGCATGGGCCGCGCCAACGGCGATGTTGTTGAAGAAGCAGAAGCCCATCGAGCGCGCGCGCTCGGCATGATGGCCGGGTGGGCGCACTGAGCAAAAGGCGGCGTGATGGCGATCGCTCATCACCAGATCGACCGCCAGGATCGTCGCGCCGGCGGCGTGCAGCGCGGCGCTCAGCGACCCGCGCGACATGGCGGTATCGCCATCGACCCAGACCAGCACATCATCGGCGCTGGGCGCGGCCTCGAACAGGGCATCGACATAGTCGGCCTCATGCACCGCCAAGAGTTGCTCACGGCTGGCCTTAGGCGCGTCATAATGGGTCACCAGCATCTCCATGCCGGCGGCGATCATCCGATCCGAGATCGCGTGCAGGCGCTCCGGCACCTCAACATGGTGCGCGCCCATCTTGTGCTCGAGACAGTCTTGGTGAGAGATGAAGGCCAGATTCATAGGGCGCTGACTCAGGTGCTCGCTACAGGTGTCCGAAAGCTTAGTCGCTTTGTGACCATTTTGCTTCGTTACCCGATTCGCCCCAGGAGGGGCCCGCCGATGCGACTCTCCGATGTCGACCAGCTTTTTGTTCCTGATGCGGTGGCCGTGTTTGGCGCCAGTGATCGTGAGGGCTCGGTCGGCGCCATGGTCTATCGCAATGTCCTCGCCGGCGGCTTCAAGGGGCCTTGTTATCCGATCAACCCGAAGTATGAGACCGTTGATGGCCAGCCCTGCTGGAAGGATCTGGCGGCGCTCGATAAGCATGTCGATCTGGCGCTGATCGCGACCCCGGCGGAAGCGGTGCCAGGCATCCTGGATCAGTGCGGCGAGTTTGGCGTGCGCGCGGCGGTGGTGCATTCGGCCGGCTTCTCCGAGCAGGGTGAGCAGGGCAGCGCGCTGCAGGAGCGGCTGGTGGAGGCGGCGCGGCGCAATCGGATTCGGGTGTTGGGGCCAAATTGTCTGGGCGTGATGCGGCCCTCGCATGGGCTCAACGCGACCTTTGGTAATGAACTGCCGCGCGCCGGCAATGTCGCCCTGGTCTCGCAGTCCGGGGCGGTCTGCGCGGCGATGCTGGATCGCTCCGGGCCAAGGCGCATGGGCTTCTCGGCGGTGGTCTCGCTTGGGGCGGCGGCGGATGTTGATTTTGGCGACATCCTCGACTATCTGGCGCTCGATCCACAGACCCAGAGCATCTTGCTCTATGTCGAGGGCGTGCGCGATGCGCGTCGCTTCATGAGTGGGCTCCGGGCGGCAGCACGGCTGAAGCCGGTGGTGGTGGTCAAGACCGGCCGGCATCCGGCCGGCTCGCGCGCGGCGCGCTCGCATACCGGCGCTTGGGTTGGCTCTTCGGAGGTGTTTCGGGCGGTGCTCGAGCGCGGTGGCGCGGTGCAGGTGGAGCGCCTGGCGCAGCTGTTCGCGGCGGCGCAGGTGTTTGGCGCCGGGCGGCGGCTCGCCGGTAATCGCATCGCGGTGATCACCAATGGCGGTGGTCCCGGCGTGTTGGCGGCGGATCGGGCGGTGGATCATGGGCTGTCCCTGGCGGAGCTGAGCGAAGAGACGCGCGCCAAGCTCGGGCAGGCGCTGCCCGATCATTGGTCACACGGCAATCCGGTCGATGTGATGGGCGATGGCTCGGCGCAGCGGTATCGCGATGCCTTGGATGCCTGTCTCGCCGATGTCGGTGTTGATGGCGTGATCGCCTTGATGGCGCCCTTGGCGACCAGTGATCCGACCACCGTGGCGACCGAGGTGATCGAGGTCGCCAAGCAGACCCGCAAGCCGGTACTGACCTGCTGGATGGGTGAGAGTCGGGTCGCCGAGGCGCAGGCGCTGTTCGCCGAGCATGGGGTGCCGCATTTCGAGTCGCCCGAGGTGGCGGTGGATGCGATGTCGTTCCTCGCTGAGCAGCGTCGCAACCGGATGCTGCTGATGCAGTCGCCGGGGCCCTTGTCGCAGCAGTTGGGGCCGGATGTCGAGGGCGCGCGGCTGATCATCGAAGGCGTGATGGCCGAGGGCCGTAAGGTGCTCGGCAGCATCGAGGCCAAGGCGGTGCTCTCGGCGTTTCGCATCAACAGCACCCAGGCGGTGCTGGCGCGCTCGCCGAACGAGGCGCTGATCGCCGCCGAGTCGCTCGGCTTCCCGGTGGTGATCAAGATCAACTCACCGGATATCCGCTATAAATCCGATGTCGATGGCGTCCGGCTCGCGCTGAGTGATGCGCAGAGCATTCGCCGCGCCTATACCGAGCTGACCGAGCGCGCGCAGAAGCTGCGGCCACAGGCGCAGATCCAGGGCGTGACGGTTGAGCACATGGTGCCGACCCGCGCCGCGCGCGAGCTGATGGTGAAGGTGGTGCGCGATCCGATCTTTGGCCCGATCATCAGCTTCGGCGCCGGTGGCACCGACATGCAGGTGCTGGAGGATAAGGCGCTCGGCCTGCCGCCGCTGAACGCCTTCATCATCCAGACCATGATCGAGCACACGCGGGTGGCGCGGCTGATGGGCGCCTACAGCAACATGCCGCCGATGAACCGGCAAGCGCTGTCGCGCATCCTGCAGCGGGTCTCGGAGATGGTCTGCGAGCTGCCGGAGATTATCGAGCTCGAGATCAACCCGCTGATCGGCAATGACCTGGACGTGATCGCCGTCGATGCGCGCATTCAGGTCGACTACCCGCCGCCGCAGATGCCGGTCTATGGCCACATGGCGATCCACCCCTATCCGCAGCACCTGATCGAGCGGGTGCCGCTGCCCGATGGCACCGATCTGACCATCCGCCCGATCCGCCCCGAAGATGCGGAGATGGAGCAGGATTTCGTCCGTGGTCTCTCCGATCAGACCAAGTATTTTCGCTTCATGCAGACCATCAAGGAGTTGTCGCCGGACATGCTGGTGCGCTTCACCCAGATCGACTACGACCGCGAGATGGCGCTGATTGGGGTGATCCGCCCGCAGGGCGAGGAGGGGGTTGGCACCGAGCTGGAGGTGGGCGTCGCGCGCTACATGGCGCATCCGGGTGGCGATACCTGCGAGTTCGCGATCGTGGTCTCGGATGCCAGTCGCCGGCGTGGAATCGGCGCCCGGTTGATGCGCTCACTGATGCAGAACGCGCGTAACAAGGGGCTGCGGATCATGGAGGGCGAGGTCTTGAGTGCGAACTCGCGCATGCTGGCGCTGGTCAAGTCGCTCGGCTTTCGGATTGAGACCGATCGCAATGATCCGACCGTGAAGCTGGTGTCGAAGGTGTTGTGAGGGGGCTGGCATCCCTTGCCAGCCCGGGCCGTCTGCGGTTGATAGGATCACAGGCTATGCGCGTACAGGACCTCGACCTCGCCGAGGTGGATGATGCCCGAGAAGTTGTCGAAGTACTTCTCGGCGACTTGCTTGGCAATCGTTCGGGCTACGTCCTCGCTGGCGGTGATGACCTCGATCTTGATGTTCGAGTAGGTGTCCGAGACGATGGGTTGACCTGGTGAGGGGGTGTTGCGGCTGCCGACGCCTCCGGCATCCATCACGGTGTAACCGGTGGCCCCCGCTGCCTGGATGATCTTGGTGACCTTGGGCAGGATCACCTTTTCAGTAATGATCACCAGCTTCTTGGCTATTTGTGCCATGACTTGAGTCCTCTTGGTGTGGATCGATAAAACCGGATGCCTCGCTGTAAGCGACATCTCGGCCCCGGTGCTTCACAGTGAACGATGCTGATGCCTCCGTGAGTCTCTAAGACCGCCGGAGCATCAGCAAGCACCGCATCAGGCCCCGAAGACTACCTGTGCTAAACCGATGTAGAGCGGAATGCCGATGGCAATCGCGACCGGGGTGCCGATACTCGTCGATGAGCCAATGTAGGACGAGGGGTTGGCCGTTGGTATGCCAGCACGGAGCGTGGGTGGCCCGGAGATGTCGGAGCTCGAGCCGGCAATGATCGCGAGCAGCACCACGCCGCCTGGGCTAAAGCCAGTCAGCACATGGGCAATAGTGCCGAGGCCGAAGGCAATGAGCCCGTTCATCAAGGGGGCGACAGCGGCGTAGACGGCGAACCAATGGGCGACGCGACGCAGCTCGTTCAAGCGGGAGTAGGCCTCAATGCCCATGATCAGCATCAACACCGACAGCAGACCTCGGAATAGCGGCTCGTAGAAGGTATCAAAGACCCCCTCAGGATTGGTAAAGAGGCCGAGGGCGATGCCCAGCAACAATGCCGACAAGGCTGGGCCTTGCAGACTTTCCTTGACGATCGGCCAGATTGCCACTTTTTCGCCAGAGCCATCCTTCTTCTTGAGGTACACACTGGCCAGCACGATCGCTAACACCAGCGCCGGGATATCCATGAACGGGTACAGCGCCACCGCCCAGGGCTCGTAGCTGATGCCTTCGGACTCCAGCACCACCGTTCCCGCGGCGAGCGTCGATCCGCTGACGGCTCCAAACAGGCCTGCGGTTGCAATCCCGTCCTCAACCCGGATACCGGGTAGCAAGGCCAGCGTATAGCGACCGATCACCACGGTCAGACAGCCCACGACCACGGCGAAAAACGCCGGCAGCAGCATCGCCCCGAGGTCCGCCTCGCCGATCGCCATGCCGCCCTTCAGGCCGACCTTCAACAGCAGCATGAAGACGATGAACTTGTAGATGGCGTCAGGGATCGTTAGCCGTGAGCCAAGCGCGGCGATCAGGATGCCTCCCAACAGGAACGCCAGCGTTGGCGACTGCAGCTGGTGCACGAAGCGTGCACCGAAGTCGAGCAATATCTCCACGTTCTTCACTCCTCGTTGTCTTTACTTGTACCTGACCGCTGTTGCTCTCCCCTGCGTCCCCCTTTGGGTCACCTGGAATCAGCCATAACGGTCACGAGGAGGATGGTGTGGGCAGTCTGCCGTGATCGACCATCGGACTTTACGCGCAAAAGCATCGATTAAAATCGATAGGTTCGGCAAATCCGATAGATCAAGCCTTGAATTCCGAATGTGCTCCGAGATCAGTTCAGTCAGCTGGGCTGCGTCTGGCCGGCACGTTCCGAGACGGCGCGCTTGAGCGCCGCCGAGCGATTATCGATCCAATTCTCTTTGGGGACGATGCGTTTGAGGCCTAGATTCTCGAAACGCTGACGTGGTTGATCATGGATGCCAGCGAAGTAGACACGGCAACCATGCTCGACCGCCTCGCGAACCACCGCTTCGACCGCTAGCGAGGTGGTGACGCCGATATGCGGAACCTCAGTGAGATCAACCACCAACGAACGTGCGGCCAGCAGCGCGTTCTGTTGGCGCGTAACCGCTTTTGCGGCACCAAAGATCAGAGGACCGCTGAGGCAGAGCATGACCACGCGATTGCTGGGATCACGCAGGATGCGGACATCCTCCGGCGAGGCGTTCGGGCAATCCAGCCCGTCTTCGGTATCCGGTAAGCCGAGGACGCGCACGCCTTCAGATTGCAGATCGGCGAGTCGGCGGATGGTGAGGACGTTGGCGACGAAAAGCCCAATGCCGACCGCGGTGATCAGATCGACGAAGACCGTCATCGCGATGACGCCATACATGATCAGGGCGCCGCGGATCGAGACCTTATGCGCACGGCGCAAGAAGCCCCAGTCGATAATATCGATGCCAACCTTGATCGCGATACCGGCGAGCACCGCCTTCGGGATCGGCTCGACCAACGCACTGGCGCCGAAGACGACGACGGCTAAGATCAGTGCGCGGGTGAGCCCGGAGAGTGCGGTGCGTCCACCGGTCTGGATGTTGACCACAGTGCCCATGGTGGCGCCGGCTCCGGGCAGACCGCCAAACAGGCCAGACGCGAGGTTGCCAAGCCCCTGACCCATCAACTCCTTATCCGAGTTGTGCTGGGTCCGCGTCAAGCTGTCGGCGATCACTGAGGTGAGCAAGGCGTCGATGGAGCCTAGCAGCGCTAACACCAGCGCATTAATGACAATGGTCTGCCACTGCCCTGGGCTGAAGGTTGGCAGCTGTAACGAGGGCAGACCGCCTGGCACCGAGCCGATGGCGCGATAGGTCTCGCCAGCGAACAACTCTGGTAGCACGAAGATCGCGAGCAGGGTTCCGGCGATGAGCGCTAGAAGTTGTGGCGGGACGAAGCGACGCCAACGCTTGGGCATCAGCAGGAGGATGGCGAGCGAGAGGAGGCCCAAACTCGCCTCTGCCGGCTTGATCTGGGTGATGAAGCCTGGTATCGCTGTCAACGAGCCGAGCACACCTCCGGGTGGAGAGGCGTAGCCAAGCAGCGGCGGCAGCTGGATGATGATCAAGATGAAACCGATGCCAGACATAAAGCCTGAGATCACCGTGTATGGCATCATCGTGACATAGCGCCCGAGCTTGAGCGCGCCGAAGATCACCTGAAAGACGCCGGTAAGCATCACGGTGGTGAAGGCCATGGCCATGCCCAGCTCAGGGTTGGCGGCCATCATGGTTGCAATGACGGCTGTGAAGACCACCGTCATCGGCCCGGTCGGCTCTGAGATCAGCGTTGGCGTGCCGCCGAACAAGGCGGCGAACAGTCCGATCAGCACTGCGCCATACAAACCGGCTTCAGCACCAGCGCCAGAGGCGACGCCGAAGGCGAGCGCCATGGGCAACGCGATCACCGCTGCGGTGACGCCACCGAACAGGTCGCCTTTAAGGTGCCTGAGATTGATCTGATTGAAGACTCGCATCGGTCTCCCTTACCCCCGCAGCATCGATATGGTTTAGTCCCTGTAGGGTAATGGTTCTGACGCGGGAACCGAAATCAAAAAGCCGGATCGATGCTATAGATAGATACTGGCAGATGGAAAGTGGTAGATGGAGATCGGCAGATGGACAGCGGCAGCGCCGTGGCATCAGCGCCAAGCCGTTGATAGGAGTCGAACCGAGGAGGGGCGCTGAGCGGTATACTCTTGGTGCCGCGGGTCGGCGGCTGATGCTAATAACGGCTGATGCTCTCACGCTTGGACACTGGAAAATCGTCTATGGGCTGGCTCCGGTTCTTGTTCAGTTCGCTGCTAGTTGGCTTGTTGCTGGCGAGCAGCCCGCTTTTTGCACAGCCGAGCGCGGATGCGTGGCGCTTGCGTCTCGATACCGGAGCCTTGCACCGATGGCAGACCGATATCAATGATGGCGGTGAGGTCGAGTTGGATGCCTGGGCAATCCGCCTGGGCGCTGATCAGGCCGTTGCTCCAGATCTGCGCCTAGGGCTGAGCGCTAGCTATGGTGAGCGCCAGTATCGCTTTGAGGGGGAGACCGGCTTCGGTGCCTTGAGTCCCTGGTCGCGGGTCCGTGAGCTACGGCTTAGTGGCCTGATAAGCTGGAAGGCGGACGAGCGTTGGAATCTCTTCGCGGTACCCTCGATTCGCTGGACGGCCGAGGAGGGCGCTGACCTCAGCGATGGTCAGACCGGTGGCCTGATTGCCGCCGCCAGTTATCGAGTGAGTGATCGCCTCAGCATCGGACCTGGCTTTGGCATCTTCTCCGGGCTTGAGGACGATGTCGACTGGTTCCCGATCCTGGCCATCGACTGGAGGCTCACCGACAGCCTGGCGTTGCGCACCGGAAGCGGTTTTGCCGCGACCGAGGGGCCAGGGCTGGTGTTGGCTTGGCAAGCCTCGGAGCGCTGGTCGTTGTCGCTCGGCGCACGTTATGAAAAGGCCCGTTTCAGACTCGATGACAAGGGGGTCGCCGCCGCCGGCGTGGGCCAAGAGACGGCGGTCCCCGTCTATCTTGGGGCAACCCGCAGCTTCGGCAGTCATTTGAGCTTGAGTCTAGTCGCTGGTATCGAATTTGACGGCGAGCTGCGGTTGGAGGATGCCAACGGCGGACTGATCGAAAAGTCGCGCTTTGATCCCGCGCCGTTCGGTGGTGCAACCCTCGATCTTCGGTTCTAACGCCCAGATGGTGCGCTCGGTTAGATGATCAGACAAGGGGGTTAAGAAAGATGTCAGAACAGGATTGTGAGCGCTGCGGTCGACCAGCGGCGCCCTGCACCGAGGCTGGCCGACTGTTTATTTGGCTTCCCCTCGGACATACCCAACAGAAGCTCAGGGCTGCCTTGGAGCAGACCGCTGTTGCTGTGTCAGAGGTTCCGGGCCAGTCTGGGTTGATCGTCGCGGTCACCTCGGACGAGCAGGACCAGTTGGCAAGGCTGCTCGACGAGCGTCTTACGCGGGCCGAGGCCCGCGATAGTCGAGCCCTGTTCATGGCCGGAAACGAGGAGCCGGGTTTTGCGCAATTGGGCCAGGTTGAGAGCCTGGAAACCTTCATTGCGAGGCGGCGCGGTGGGTGGCTGCAAAGCCTCTTGCATGCCCAACGTGTCACGACCCATTTTCAACCGATCTTCCATGTTGCCGAGCCCGATCAGGTCTTCGCCCACGAATGTCTGCTACGCGGGATCGACGAGCAGGGTGCGATCGTCTCCCCAGGCTTGATGTTTGAGCTAGCAACGCGAGCTGATCTGGTCTTTCCGCTCGATCGCTTGGCACGTATCACCGCGGTGCAGAATGCAGCGGCACAGAGGATCAGTAGTCAGATCTTCATCAATTTCACGCCGGCTGCCGTCTATGATCCGATCAACTGCCTGCAAACCACGGTCGCCGCGGTCGAGCAGGCTGGGCTGCAGCGCGAGCGCATCGTCTTCGAGGTGATCGAGACTGAGCGCATCGGTGATCCCGATCACCTGGCCAATGTCCTCGGGTATTACCGCGACGCTGGCTTCAAGGTCGCACTCGATGATCTCGGCGGCGGTTATGCGGGGTTGGGGCTGCTGCCGAGCTTGCGTCCCGACTTCGTCAAGCTGGATCGCTCGCTGGTTGATGGGGTTGGCGCTAATCGGGTGCAGTCGGTCATCATCGAGCGTGTCACGCAGATGGCGCACGATCTGGGCATTGAAGTCATCGCCGAGGGCGTTGAGCAGGCCGAGGATCTCGACTGGCTTCAGGCGCACAAGGTTGACTATGTGCAAGGTTTTCTGCTCGCCCGGCCAGCGCCAACGCCCTATTCATCGCGTTGAGAAAGGGCCCATCAACATCTTCCCGCTTCGCGGACCGATTCGAGCGACACTGTTGGGCAATCAGCGGGAAGTAGACAGACAGTGGATCGCTGCTGAGCGACTCAAGTGCTATCGCCAGTGCGCATTTCGGCCAGTGGGCCAACCAACCCTGATGGTAACTGCGGCAGCGCGCTGATCAGCGAGACCATCACCGCGGCGGCGTAGGGCAGCGACTGCACCAGCAGCACCGCGGCCCAGACTCGGACATCCATCATGAAGGCATCCGGGCGCTGCAGCACCGCGAAGGCGCCGAGTAGAAAGGCGCTCATCAGTAGCGCTTCCTCGCGCGCATCGATCAGCGCTCGGAGCACGGCAGCTGAGGACGCGAGTTTTGGCGTGCGGAAAAACCCGAGCTTCCCAGAGAAGACGCCGGCCCAAGTGGCACGTGCGATGGTGTGGGAGAGCGCCAGTCCGGCCAAGCCGGCGGCGAATGCTTGGCGCCAGGTGGCATCCACGCGGCGTCGATAGAGCACGAAGCTCTTGATCATCTTGAAGCCAAAGAGCACGAGCGGCACCAGCGCGATCGATAGATAGGGCGGCGTCACCTGATCCGGTGCGGCCACCATCGCAATCGTCCAGGCCAGGGCGGCAAAGTTGAACAACAGATTGAAGCCGTCCGCGAACCAAGGCAGCCAACCGGAGAGGAAATGCCAGCGCTGACCGCTGCTGAGCCGGGTGCGACGCAGCCCCAGTAGTTCGCGGCGATGCGCGATCAACACCCGCACGGCCCCGTAGGCCCAGCGGAAGCGCTGTTTCTTGAAGTCATTGAAGGTATCAGGGATCAGCCCGCGGCCATAGGTGGTTGGGATATAGAGGGCCTTGTGGCCGGCTTCGAACAACCTGAGCCCAAGCTCGGCATCTTCGGTGATACACCATTCGGACCAGCCACCGACGGCCTCGAGCGCATCGCGCCGGATCATGGTCATGGTGCCGTGCTGAATGATGGCGTTGCGCTCATTGCGAGTGACCATACCGATGTGGAAGAAGCCTCGATATTCGGCTAGGCACATGGCCTTGAACGCGTTCTCGTCGCCGTCGCGATAATCCTGCGGGGCTTGGACGATGGCGACCTCATCGTCAAAGAAGGCCGGGATCAGATCGCGCAGCCAGTTGGGATTGACCAGATAATCGGCATCGATCACGGCGACGATGCCGGCTTTGGGATCGGTTTCGCGCAAGGCAAAGTTGAGTGCGCCGGCCTTGAAGCCTGCCAGCGGGCTGACATGAAAGAACCGGAAGCGCTGGCCGTTGGGCTTGCCGTTCTGCAACAGACGCCGATTGAGCTGGGCGCAGTGCGCGCGTACAGGCTCCCAGACTGCTGGATCTTTGGTGTTATTGTCGATCACCAAGACCTCGACATGCGGGTAATCCAAGGTCGCGAGCGCGTCGAGGGTCTCGATCAGCAAGGCCGGCGGCTCGTTGTAGGCCGGCACATGGAGCGAGACCATGGGCAGCCAGGCATCAGGCACCTCACGGCGTGAAAAGGCGCGGCGCCAGCGCTTGAGCCAGAGCGATTCCGCCCATTCATGAGCCTCGGCGGAGAGCAGCACTAGGACGCCGATGCCACCGATCAACAACAGCACACCGACCGCGGTGGTCAGTGGCGTCATGTACTGACGGGTGTAGTCGTAGACCAAGAGCACCGCGGCGGTCGAGACCGCATAGGTGATTAGTGCCAGGAAGCCCTTGCCGGAGGACGAGAGGGTAGCGCTATCGCGATAGAGCAGCAGCAGCAGCAAGACCGCGAGGCCGACCGACAGCGCGGCGAGCTCCTGCCAATTCGGGATGCGGACGACGGGCTGAGTGAGGGTGAACTTGGGCTCGCGCTCGGCATCGTAGACGCCCCAGTAGGCGCCGACGGCACCTTCGATCTTTGTCTTCCAGGGTTGGTCGAAGGCCTCCATCACATAATAGATGACGCCTTCTCGCTCGGCACGCGCAAGCACGCGGCGTAGAAATCGGGTCTGATTGGCTTGCGAGGGCTCGGCACCGCGGTTGCGTCGTCCATGACTGGGCCAGCCGATCTCGCCGATGATCACCTCCTTGCCCGGGAATGCCTGTCGAACCTCGTCAAGCCGGCGGAAGGCGTAGTCGACAGCCTTATCGATCGGGAGTCCTTCCCAGTAGGGCAACAGATGGATGGCGATGAAATCGACGTGCTCGACAAGCTCCGGATGCTTGAGCCAGACGTGCCAGGGCTCGGCGGTGCTGACTGGGATCTGGGTGAGGCGGCGAATGCGATCGAGCTGGGTGCTGAGTTCGGTCACCTCGATATCCTCGCGCAGGATCGCTTCGTTGCCGACAAACACGCGCACGATGTTGCGATGCGGCTCGCCAAGGATCTCGATCAGCCGAGCCAGCTCGGCCTCGTTGGATTCAGCATCGGGCCCGATCCAGGCTCCGAGTGAGACGTTGAGGCTGCGCGCCGCGGCAAGCTCGGGTACCTGTCCCAAGATGCCGTCAACGGTATAGGTGCGGATGGCGTGGGCCTCGCCTTGGAGCAAGCTGAGATCTTGGTCGATCTCGGTGATGGACGGATAGAGCTTGCGTCCGGGGTCCTGATCGGCACGCATCGGCGAGAACGAATAGCCTTGAATACGGGTGGGCCAGGGCGGCTCAACCGAGGGGCGGTTCATCATCGCCCAGAGCGCGACGGTGAGGCCAGCGATGAGGATCGGGATGACGATGGAAAGTGAGCGATGCATCGCCTAGGTCTCGCGGGGTCGTTGAACGGGCGCCGGCGGTCTTAGCAGCCCGCTGTTGTGCGTGGCGGCTCGAGTGCCCTGGTGTGCGGATGGGGTGTGCGACTGGTCGGCAGATCGTTAGGACGCTCTGCTTTCCGAGGACTCGCGGCCAACGCAGCGAGGGCGTAGAGCCTGGCCTCGCTGGGTGCCAGCATCCAGCCCTCGACCGATTGCAAGGGCGCTGAGATGTACTCGTCCTTGATGAGCGCGCTGAGGGCCTGACTGAGCGCCGCACGATCAGCAGGGAGACGCCCCTGGTGCTCGCTGAGCGCCGCAGAGAGCCGGTCGATGAGGCGATTTGCGTCTTGCTCATGCGGGTGATCGGCGAGATAGCGCTGGCCGAGCCAAGCCGCTGCGCTCGGATCGCTGAGGGTTCCTAGCAGTGCACCTAGGTTGAGGCTGGAAGGTACGCTGGCGACGCTAAGACTGCCGCCGCCATCGCTCAAGCGCGCCGGTGCGAGTGCTGCTGGAGCCACAGCGGCATGCGCCGTCGGTGCCGCGGCGATCAGTCCGAGCACCATGCTGATGAAGGTCCGGCGGTCGAGCTCCCTGAGCGAGCCGACTGCGCGTTCGAATGCGGGCTCTGGCTGGGTGGTCATGTTGATTGCCGCTCAAGATGGTCAGCGAGCCGATAGCTGAGCGCGAGGATGTTCAGGGTCGGATTCGCAGATCCGCAGGTGGGAAAGATCGACGAGCCGGCGATGTAGAGGTTATCGATCCCATGCACCCGGCAATCGCGGTCTACGACGCCCTGCTTAGGGTCATCGCTCATGCGCGTGGTGCCCATGTGATGACTGCCACCAGAGACCCGGGGCTCCCATTGACCGTCGTCCGGCAGCCGTGGGCGCATCCGTCCGATGCCCGTGGCACCGAGTTCGCGGCCAAGCGCATGGATGTTGGCAAGCAGGCTGCGCCGATCTTGCTCGGTCAGCCGCCAGTCAAGGCGGGTCCGTCGCAGCCCCAGTGCATCGGTTTCATCGCTCAGCGTGACGCGGCTGTTTGGATTCGGTGTCTGCTCACAGGCGCAGCCGATGCCCATGCGGACGCCAAGCCCGGTGTTCTGGCCCTGGGCGCTGGGATCGACCTCGCGATCGGCCTCGCAATCGATGTGCGCGGCAGACCGGTCGGTCAAGAATGGCTGGGCCGCCGCGAGCATCTGGTGTTGCTCAGTGACGGCGGTAGCCGCGGTGGACTCCGGGCCAAAGGTCTCGATGACCGACATAGTAAAGGAGGCTGAGAGTAGCCGCTCGCGGCGGAGGAAGTCAGCGCGAGGGATATAACAGACGCGAGCATGGCGTCCGTCGACCAGGACGCGCTCCCGATAGATCCGCGGCAGCCGACGGATATCAGCGATGACGATATCGGCAAAGCCGCCGAGGTGTGGATGCTCCATGAAACAGCGTCCGACCCGATCGTTCTGGTTGCCGATTCCAGTCGGCATCACATCGTTCGAGAGCAGCAGTAGACGCGCGTTCTCGATGCCTCCGGCGGCCAGCACGAAGCGCTTGGCGCGGACCTGTTGCTTGCGTCCATTCAAGCTTTGCAACTGCAAGTGATCGACCGCCCGCGCCGAGGGCAACGCGGCAATGTTGGTCAGGTTGCTATGGAGCAGGACGCGGATGCTTGGCGACCGCTCGAGCTCGCCGCGATAACGCTCACCAAAGCGTGTTGGCGGGCTGAATTGGAAGAATCGGGCGTTGAATCGACCGGCACGCCAATCGACGAGGGATTCGCCGGTGGCCTGCGCCCAATAGTCACCGTTCTCATACTGAGCGGGAGCAACCTCGACCGTTTCGCTTGCCAGCTCCCAATAGGGGTCAAGTGCCTCGCGGCCAAAGGGCCAGCCACTCAGCGGCACCCAGTCGCGCCGCTCAAAGTCGATTGGGTCAAGCGGTCGACAATACCCGCCCCAATGGCCGGAGGTACCGCCGAAGTAGCGCAGCCGAGTACTGCTGAGCGGATACTCGAGCCCGGGCGTTTCACCCCGATACAGGTCTTGAGTGTCGGCTTCTAGGCCAAGGCCACCGGATTCGATGAGACAGATGTTGATGCGTTGACTGGCTAGCCGGCGGGCGAGGCTAATGCCCGCTGGGCCGGCGCCGATAATGGCGAGGTCGGCATCGATCTGCGTATTGTCGTCAAGGCTGCGAGCGTCGATAAGCACGCGGGTTAACAGCTCCGGGCTGGGGTCATTGAGTCATTGACCGTTCAGCTCGCGCGCATTCCTCAAGGGCCGGCGCAATCCGCTGCCGAGGCCTTGAGAGCACCTCGTCAGCACCACTGCGCCTGCATCTTCGTCGGCTATGAAGGGGCGACCGCAGGTGACAGGGCGAGCGTACTAAGCGTCACGCAGGCACTACGAAAGGTAGTACAAGCCCCCTAAGAGTAGCGCATTAGCCCCGTTAGTGGAGTGGAATTATGCCTCTGATCGCATTTCAGTCGGCATCCGGCACAAAGCTCAGCACATTGCCATTGATGCAGTAGCGCTTGCCGGTGGGCGGCGGACCATCGTCGAAGACGTGGCCGAGGTGGATGCCGGAGCTGGCGCTGCGGACTTCGGTGCGGCGCATGCCGTGGGCGTTGTCGTCGTGATAGGTGAGGGCGCCTTCAACCGGGTTGAAGAAGCTCGGCCAGCCGCTCTTGCTCTCGAACTTGGTATCGCTGCGAAACAACGGCGCGCCGGTGATCGGGTCAACGAAGACGCCGGGGCGCTTTTCATCCAGATGCGAGCCAGTGAATGCGCGCTCGGTGCCTTGCTCAAAGGCGATGCGCTGCTGCTCCGGGGTCAACACCTGGAAGCCGAGCCACTGCCAGAAGCGCTCCTTGTCGCCCTGGTAGCCGGTGTAGCGCGAGATCTCCTTGCCGTCCTCGAACAGCACCATGGTCGGAGTGGCGAACAGGTCCTTCTCCAGCGACCAGCCTTCCGGCGGTCGCGGATTCAGAGTCGTGACCACTGGCACCTCTGAGGACCAGCCATCCAGCACCTCGGCACGGAACTGCTGGCAGAAGGGGCAATCCTCGGCCTCGAAGACGATCAGCTGGCGCTCGGCGTTAAGCGCCTTGGCGTCGAGCCGTGGCGATGGCTGGGACCGCGCTGCCCGCTGCTCACCCAGATCTGCGGCAGCACCGGGAAAGGCGACCTGAGTGCCGCCGAGACCGCAGTAGCCATCCGGGTTCTTCACCAGATAGTCCTGATGATAGGTCTCGGCGCGATTGTAGTTGCGCAGCGGGGCGATCTCGGTCGTGATCGGGCCAAAACCGGCAGCGCTTAGCGCCTGCTGATAGGCGTCGCGGGTCTCGAGCGCGATGGCACGTTGCCCCTCGCTGTTGAAGTAGATTGCGCTCCGATAGTTGCTGCCGACATCATTGCCCTGGCGGTCACCTTGGGTTGGATTGTGGTTCTCCCAGAAGCCGATCAGCACCCGCTCGAGGCTAACCTGCTCGGGGTCGAAGGTCACCTTGATGACTTCGGCATGATTGCGCTCATCGCTCTTGCCGCGCTGGATGCGCTTCTCGAGGTTGAGCACCTCGCGATAGCTGGTCCGCTCGGCATCGCCGCCGGCGTAACCGGATTCGACATCCAGCACACCGGGGATCTCGGACATCCGCTTCTCGGCACCCCAGAAGCAGCCCATGCCGAGGACGATGGATTCTGTGGCGGCGAGGGCTTGGAGAGGCAGGATGGTGAACACGAGGGGGATCAACAGACGGGAAAGCGAGTGCATGGGGTCTTTGGCCTTATCAGAACGAATCTGACGGCTATGACCAGCGTGAGAGGCAAGTTGTTTCACCGGCTGTCGCGTCGATTGGCAAGTCCCTCTCAAGCGAGTCATTCCGCTCGACTCATGGTCGTGGATCTGGGGGTGGTTTCCGCAGGGCTCTCTGGCAGTGATACAAGCGCGGTGAGAGGCAAGCGGCGGAGCCTTTGGCTTGCGCGTCTTCGTCTTCAATCTTGCACCGCTTGCTCAA
>NZ_JAYESN010000091.1:0-16437 GCF_034860625.1 Lamprobacter sp. | reverse complement strand
GCGATGAGTTCCGCGAAGGCAGCGGCGATGATCTCGCGTGGGTAACCGCTACTGATGAGCGCCTTCTGCAGGCATGGCCCGGTGTGACAGGTACCCCAGGTGCGTAAACCCGAGTGAGCGCATTCAGACCGTGGGATCATCGCGGGTGGGTGCCTGCCCATCCTTGGGCGTGAAGTCGTCAGTGCGTCGGGATGAACTGCCCAGTCGTTGTATCAATCACGCCGCTCGGTCCTGAAGGGGCGTAGTAGCGCCCGTCTCTTGTACCTGTGTACCCGCCGTTGCCAGTTGGTGCTAGGTATTCGCCAGTGCTTGGATTCACGGCCCCTCTCCCCGCTCGGTTCATCGTCGACGGTGAGCCGTATTGTTGGCCTTGGTGACCAGACCAGTCACCTTGCTGCCCGTTCATCGAGTTGAACGACTGCGCCTGTGCTGCCGTTGCGGCGAGGCTCATAACGAGTGCGCTGGTGACCAGATACCGATTGATGTGCATAGCGTCTCCTGACGATGTTTGCGGAAAGGAACCAACGATGCGGAGCGTCATTCAGCACCGTCTTTTCAAGATACTCCCGCTTGTCAAGAGGGAATCCGCGAAGACGCAGACCCGTTCCGAGATCAGGTCTTATGTTTGTTGAGCCTGTTGCCAGAGGTGGCGCACCTTTTCGCGTTTCAAACGCGACTCCGCCAAACCGTTCAAAACGACTCATCTCGATGTGTCCTTTAGCATTGCTCCACGACGGATCGAAGCAAGTGTTCCAGGATGGCTGCCTGGGTTTTCCCGTCATCCACGCTGCCAATATCCACAAGCCCGTGGCGGATGTCTTTACCGATTCGCAGGGCTTCAGCGGGGGATTGAGGGGCAGCTCAGGCACAGTGAGAGCCTCTCGTTACTGTGTAACAGCTTTGGGATCACAAAGAGGCGCTGATGCTCGGGATTGCTGGCCCGCTCCTGCTGCATCCCATCAGGCATCTTCGAGGCGGGTCCGTTACGTCGTAACAGACAAAGCACGCATAGCCTCGGCTGAAACGGAACCGTTGGCTCGGCTCCGGCTTATGACAGGTGCCGATGCGTTGACGCTGGACAAGCCCTCCCTACATGGTCCGCCCCGCGTTGCAAGAGGAAAATCGCTGATCAGCAGAAGGAAACGTTGCAGCCAACTATCCGGCATCGATAACGGGATGCTCATGGTCCCCGTGCCCTGATGGAATGCGCGTACCTCACCGTCCTCAATCAGGTTCCCAGTCTCAGCGTCAGCTGGCTTTGGAGGGCTCCAGGTTTTCAGTGAGGCGGTCGTGCCTTTCATGCCATCACAGTGATGTTCACTCGTCGCAACTCGTGGTCTCAAACTCGGTTAATGCCCTGGTGACGGGCTGGTTCAAATTGCTTGTTGATGGGCGGCGGGCCGTTACGCCGTCACCGTCGTCGGCTTCGCGAGCGCGCCGCGCGCAGGATCGAACGGCTTGCCGGTGGTCATCACCGCCCAAGCGATGCGCGCGAGCTTATTGGCCATCGCAACGCTGGCGACGTTGGCATGGCGACGCTGCTTGAGATGACGCGCCCAGTGACTGAGGGCGTCCTCCTTGTTCTCGACCCAGCGCATCATGGCCCGCGCTCCGTGGATCAAGAGCTGGCGCAGATACACATCGCCGCGCTTGCTGATGCCAAGCAAGCGCGCTTTGCCGCCGGTGGAGTGCTGTCGTGGGACCAACCCGAGCCAGGCCGCTAGCGCCCGACCGTTGTGAAACAGGCCCCACTGATCGCCCAGGGTGGCGAGCAAAGCGGTGGCCACCAGTGGGCCGATACCGGGAATGCTCATCAACAGCTGGGCCGACTCGCGGGTGTCGGCGACGGCTTTGATGTGCGCATCGTAGTGAACGACGCGCGCATCGAGGGGGGCGCAACTCCTCCAGCAGTCCTTTCAGCTCAGCGCGAAAGCGCTCGCTCAGTCCATTCGCAGCGTCTTCCAGGATTTCAGGAAGCCGGCGCATGGCCGCCGCGCGTCCTTGCGGCATGACGATGCCGTATTCGGCCAACAATCCACGTGCCTGATTCACGAGCGCAGTGCGCTGACCGATGACTTGCGAGCGCAGGCGATGGACGGCCTGGATGTCTTGCTGCTCGACGCTCTTGATGGGCACAAAGCGCTGGCGTGGGCGTTGGGCCGCTTCGCAGATGGCCTCGGCATCGGCGGCGTCGTTCTTGTTGGTCTTCACAAAGGGTTTCACATGCTGAGGTGCGATCAGCACCACGTCATGGTCAAAACCTTGGAAGGTGCGTGCCCAATGATGCGCGCTACCGCAGGCTTCCATGGCGACGCAGCACGGCGGTTGTTGGGCGATGAAGGCGCTTAGGGCACGGCGCACCAACTTGCGGCTAAAGACAACCTCGCCTTGGGCATCGACGCCAAAGACGTGGACGCTGTTCTTGGCCAAATCGATACCGATGGTGGCGACGGGTTGTTTGCTAAACTGCTTCATTGGTCTGCTCCGTTCTTGCTAGACGATAGGTGGGTTTTCCATCGCCTCTTCTGCCCGCTTCGGGTGCGTTGTAGGAGCGGGGCGGACCATTCCATTAGGTTCCTGGGTGACCCGTGCGACCATGCCCTACTCTCAGACCCCGGTGGGGTGGTCGCGCCTGGCCTCTCTCGGCGCACCCACTGTTGCCTTCCGCCATTTGAAAAACGTCGGCTCCACATCGCTCTCTTTCGAGGCTCCATCACAGGGCCTAGCCGCCCCCTGTGTACGCTTCGCAGGCGGGGTCGCCCCCGCACCACGCAACACTCGGTTCCGGTGGATGGCCAATCCTTTCCGGTTCGGGACTTGCACCCGGCGGGTCACGGTCAGAGGTTTCCGATTGCTCAACTCATTTGGCGTTCTTCCCCCTCTTCCAGGCTTTGCCTGGCGCAACCAAATTTGAAACCAGCATGTTATCAGTCGCTTTTCAGAAAGCGGTTGAAGCTCTCGTTTTAGCCGATGGTCCTCAAGTCTACCTCCACACCGACACCCGCACTTACACCGACACCCCCGGTGTTCGCCAACGACCTGGTGGCCAGCATCCGCGAGGCCCTGTTTAGCCTCCCCGATCACCGCAAGGGCGGCAACAACCAGCGCTACGTCATCGGCGACGCGGCCTTGAGCGCGTTTTCCGTGTTCTTCATGCAAAGCCCGTCGTTTCTGGACTTTCAGCGCCGGATGCAGAAAGAGCGCGGTGCCAACAACGCCAACACCCTGTTCGGTATCCATCAGATTCCCAGTGATCAGCAGATCCGCAACTTACTCGATCCCATCGCCCCAGAGCAGGTGTTCCCGGTGTTCATCGAGCGCGTTGAGGCGCTGCATGAGCAAGGCGCACTCGCCTCCCATCGCGGCCCGCATGGGGGCCTGCTGATCGCCTTGGATGGCACGCAGTATCACAGCTCTAAGACCATTCACTGCCCGCAGTGCTCGACCCGCACGTTGAGCAACGGCGAGGTCGTGTACAGCCATGCAGCCATCACCCCTGTCATCAGGTGTCGGTGCTGGCCTTGGTCTCAGCCCGAGGCCTGATGCAGCCTGATCTGCGTGAACGGAATGGTCCAGCCATGCTGATTGCAGGCGTCAACCAGGATGCGCTGGATGCCGGCGCGGATCAGCTCGCTGCGCGGCGCAGCGGCGCCTTCCAGCTGGGCCTCGATGCGATAATCCAACGAGGAGGAGCCAGCGCTCTCAAAGACCACGCTGAGGGTACGTAGCTGCCCGTCGTCAAGCAGGTTAGGCAACGCGTCTTCAAGCGCTGCTTGCATCAACTCCGGCACCTCGGTGGTGGCGATGGCCTGATGACAGTAGTCGATGCCGAAGTGCTCGACAATGCGGAAGCGGTCAGAGAGTCGGTGCGGATGCTGCTGCAAGAAGCGACTGGTTGGATAGAGGATCTCGGCACCACCGAGGTCGGTCAGGCGCACCGCACTCGGACTCTGATGGCTGACCTGTCCTAACAGCCCATCGTCGAGCTCAACCCAGTCACCAAGGCGGGTTGGGAACCAGGCCTCATCCTCGCCGGCGGGTCGCGAATGGTAGCCGACCAAGTCACGCACGGGCAGCTCCTGCACACCACCTTCAAGCTCGGGGTTGACGAGTTTAGCCCGGAAGGCGAGGGAGTCGACCCGATAGGGCACCTCATTGAACAGCAGGCGCTCACCCTCGCGCACGGTGCCGACATTCAGGATGAGCTTCACCGATTCGATCTGGCTTGGTAGGGTATGGATGCTCGCCCAACCGATGCCGAGCAGAAAGATGATGATGATGCCGAGCATGAACCAATCGCCGGCGGCATTGAATACCGCCATCATCGCCAGCAGGCCGCCGAGCACGCTGAAGGCGTGCAGCAGCAACAGTGCCAGGCGGCTGCTGAATTGCTTCTCGGCCTGGGGCTTGCGCATGCGCATGATCTGGGTGGCGATCCAGCGCACGCCGAAGAAGACCAGACCGAAGGCGGTCAGCGCGAGGAGCAGGTTCAGACCGCGAGTCTGCACGAAGTGGCGTGCATAGGAGGTGGTCTCGTCGAGCAGCGATTGGCGCTCTTCGAGCTTGTTCTGGAGTTGCAGATCCAGTGCGGTGTAGCGGTTGTTAGCCTCGTCGGCAAGGCGCTGCCAATAAGACAGGCGCTCTTCCAGCCGTTCGCGCAACGCGTCTGACGGGTCTTGCTTGAGCAGCCAGTGCAGCCGTTCGACGGCTTTTGTCGCTTGGGTCTTGCGTTCGCCGATGGTCTCGAGCTCGGCACGCAGGTCGCCGATGGCGCGCGACTCCGCGGTGGCGCTCTTTAGCTCAGCCAGGATCGGCTTGAGCAGACCGCTCAGCTCCTGTTGCCAATCGAAGGATTGCTCTTCCTCATTGATGAAGGGGCTGAGATCGATCTCCAGGGCGAAGCGATCGAACTGTTGCCGATCCTCGGCCAATTCTGCGCGCAGCTCTCGTAACTGCCCAGCCAGCTCCTCGCGGGTGACCTGATCTTGGGCCTGCACCAGCCGTTGCTGGACCTCGTTGACCTGCTGCTCCTTGCTAGCCAAGGCTTGGTTTAGGGCCTTGAGTGAATCGAGAGCCGTGGGGTCCAGAGGTTCGCCCTGCTCGGCCTCGAACTCGGCGGTCAGTCCAAGCGCCGGGACGCGGCTGTCGGCTCGATCGGCAGGTGCGCTCGCATCGGCATTCGCGCTTGCTTGCGTTTCAGCAACGGCCTCCTCTACCGCAACGACTGGATCTTCAGCCTCTACCTCCGCCTCCGCCTCAGCCTCTGCCTGGACTAGCGACGCGGCACCGGCGCAGATGAACAGTAGCAGGATCACGAGCGAGATCAATCGGGGAAAACGTCGGGACATCACAGCACCTTAACCTTCGTTTTCGAGTCGGCATACCTGGTCTTGCTGGAGCAATCTCCAGCAAGCATAGGCAAGCAGGGCATTCAGGGGTAGACCAGCATCGTTGGATGAGGCGGAATCCTCACCGCGTGATATCGGCGCTGGGGCTTCGTCCACCTTCCTTCCCTGCAGCCTGCTCAAGTGTGGCGTCAGTCAAAATGGCCTTGCCGAGGCCGGCTGCGAGTCACTGATATTTCTCGCAGCTAGACCGATCCCTGATCGCATCTAAGAACATCGCGTCGTACCAGGGCACCTGTTTACCGCAGATGTGGTAAAGGTTGACCGAATTAGAATGGCCCTTAAAGAACATGCTCGCTGCGACAACAATAATAGCGAACAGGAACAACAGGAACAGTGATTTCATCAACATCTCTCCCCGGGTGATGGCCGAGAGGCCATTTTTTTCTGGATCTTATTGCCGTAAGGAAGCCTAAGCGCCCCCGCGACTCTACAGAGGACTGCAGACTGAGGGTAGCGAGGGCAGTAGATCAGGTCAACGCTGAATCATAGGACACATTGGTCTCCCGAGCGGGCGCCAAGGATCTGCTGCAGGGCATCCAAGTGTCAGAAGACCTCGTGCTCAATGCGCAGCATCCCGACAGCTGCGGCGGGCATCGCCAAGCGCGCATGAAAGTGCGCGGAGCGATCCTGCCGATTGCGGCGCATCGGCTTGACCTCTGCCTGCTCAAGCAGTTGCCCTTCGGCGCCGATCAATGCGATGCGGACCTTGCCCGCTATCATGCCGCGGTGCGAGGCGAAGCGCGCGACCTCACCACTGACACTGATCGAATCAACACCTGGTTCGACTCGAACCCGGCTGAAGTTGTAGTGGTTTGAAGAGATGCGCTCAATCTTCATGCCGTCAGTGTGATCGCTGAGTGGCGGCGTGGCGCAAGCTGGGCCAAGGATTATGGCAAGCGTCAGCATGAGGGTAAGCCGAAGCGAGTGATTTGGCGTGTCGAACATCAGGTCATCCCCGTTGGTTGGGCGCTAAAAACGCCCGCTGTTGTAAAACCTTTGGCGCGAAACAACGCCCTGACCAAACCCGGCTCACAGGCGCGAATGCGTGGCTGGTAGATCGATGGATCAGCCGACCTGGATCAGTCGATATGGCCAGCCGCGAGCATCGGCAGCAGCCAGTAATGCAGCCCACTGCCGCTGAAGTCGGCACGCACGGCCTCGAGCAGCGCCCGCGCGGTCGGCTCCGGCAGCTCGAGCAGAAACATCACTCGTCGGCTGCGCCCGGCCACCTGCTCGGCCAGACTCATGGACTGCTCGGAAGAGCCATGACCGGCGATCGGCAGGCTGGTAAAACCAGGTACCTCGGCACGCTCGAGCAGCCATTCGGCCAGGCTGTCCTCAAGCTTCGGCGAGCAGATCAGATGCAGTAGGCAATCGGCCATCAGCGGTCTCCAGTCAGGCTTGCGATCAATTGGGCGGTCCCGGCGGGTCACTTGCCGATCCTCGGGTTGCCGACGATCGGGTCAGCAATCGTCGGATTTTTCATGGGTGGTACCCGCATCGACATCATCAGTGGTTGAGATCATCAGCAGCGACACGACTCAGCCAAAGCGCTGATCAACCGAAGCGCCGATACAAAATCGGCAACAGCACCAGCGTCAGCAGCGTCGAGGAGACCAACCCGCCGATGACGACGATCGCCAGCGGGCGCTGGATCTCCGAGCCGGGGCCGGTCGCGAACAGCAGCGGCGCCAAGCCGAACGCGGCCGTGGTGGCCGTCATCAACACCGGTCGCAGGCGACGTTTGGCGCCCTCGACCACCACCTCCTGCATCGGCCGTCCCATCGCGCGCAGCTGGTTGAACCAGGTCACCAGCATGACCCCGTTCAGCACCGCGATGCCGAGTAGCGCGATGAAGCCGACCGAGGCCGGTACCGACAGGTACTCGCCGGTGACGGCTAAGGCCACCACGCCGCCGATCAGCGCAAAGGGAATGTTGGAGAGCACTAGCAGCGACTGGCGCAGCGAGCCGAAGGTCGAGAACAGCACCAGGAAGATCAGCAGCAGTGCCACCGGCACCACCAGCGCCAAGCGCGCGGCGGCGCGCTGCTGGTTCTCGAACTCGCCACCCCATTCGATCCAATAGCCGACCGGCAGCTGCACCTGCTCGGCCACCGCCGCGCGCGCCTCCTCGACGAAGCCGACCAGATCACGCCCGCTGCCGACATTGGCGATCGCCGTCGACATGCGGTTGCCGAGCTCGCGCGAGAGCACCACCGGCCCCTCGACGCGCTCGATGCGAACCAGGTTTTCCACCGGCACCGAGCGCCCGTCCGCCAGCGCCAATTGCAGCCCACGGAAGCGCGCCGGCGAGGTCCGCAGCGCCTCAGAGGCACGAATCACCAGCGGTCGGCGCTTGCCCTCACGATAGATGGTGCCGACCTCGAGCCCCTCGATCTGGGCGCGCAGCATCGCCGCCAGCGCGTCGGCATCGACCCCGAGCCGCCCGGCCGCAAGCCGATCGACAACCAGGTTCAGGTACTGCGCGCCCTCATTCTTGGGTGTGAAGACATCCTCGGCCCCCTCGAGCTGGTCGAGCACCGCGACGATCTCCTCGGTGATCCGATTCAGCTCATCCTGGTTGCCGCCGAAGACCTTGACCGCGAGATCGCCACGCACGCCGGTGAGCATCTCCGAGACGCGCATCTCGATCGGCTGGGTAAAGGCATAGTCGAGCCCCGGGAAGCCCTCGAGCACGCTGCGAATCGCATCGACCAGCGCGTCCTTGGTCGCAAAGCGCCATTCGTCGCGCGGTGCCAGGACCAAGAAGCTGTCGGTCTGGTTCAGCCCCATCGGGTCCAGGCCCAGCTCGTCGGAGCCGGTACGCGCCACCACGCCGCGGACCTCCGGCACCGCCTCCATGATCGCCTGCTGCACCCGCAGGTCGATGTCGAGCGATTGCTCCAGATTGATCGACGGCAGCTTCTCCAACTGCACGATCAGATCGCCTTCATCCATGGTCGGCATAAAGGTCTTGCCGACGCGCAGATAGAGCGCGCCGGCGCCAACTAGCAGCGCCACGGCCAGCCCGACGATCAGCCATTCGCGCTTCAGCGCCCAGGTCAGCGAGGGGCCATAGATCTTGAGCAGTTGACGCACCACCCAGGGCTCCTCGGCGCCACCCTTGCCAAGCAGATAGGAGGCCAGCACCGGGATCACCGTCAGCGACAGCAACAGCGCGCTCGCCAACGCAAAGACGATGGTCAGCGCGACCGGCACGAACAGCTTGCCCTCGAGCCCCTGCAGGGTCAGCAGCGGCAGGAACACGATGACGATGATCAGGGTGCCGGAGGCGACCGGCAGCGCCACCTCGCGCGTCGCCCGATAGATCAGATGCAGCCGCGGCAGGCGGCGTGTACCGGTGCCCGCGGCAGCGCCGACCGCACTCGGCTTGGCGCCCGGCTCGGCGCTTGGCCCAGCATCTGGCTTAGCGTTCAACTCGGCATGCACCGCCGCACCGGCGCCGCCTTCGCTACCCTTTGCACCCTGGCGCGCAAGCTGGGTGACGACGTTCTCGACCACGACCACGGCCGAATCCACCAGCATGCCAATCGCGATCGCCAGGCCGCCGAGCGACATCAGATTGGCCGAAAGCCCGAAAACCCGCATCAGCACGAAGGTCGCGAGCGCCGCCAACGGCAGGATCAGGGCCACCGTCAGCGCCGCGCGCAGGTCGCCGAGGAACAGCACCAACAGCAGCACGACCAGCACCACCGCCTGCACCAAGGCCATGCTCACCGTCGACACCGCGCGATCGACCAGCACACCGCGATCGTAGAACACATCGATGCGGATACCATCGGGCAGCCCAGCCGCGAGCTCATCGAGCTTGGCCTGGACGCCCGCAACCAGCTTGCGCGCATTGGCGCCGCGCAGACCGAGCACCAGTCCCTCGACCGCCTCGCCTTCGCCGTTGCGCGTCACTGCCCCATAGCGGGTCAGCGCCGCGCGCCGCACCTCAGCGACATCGGCGACGCGCACCGGCTGGCCGGCATCGCCGCCGACGACGATCGCGGCCAGGTCCTCCAAGGTCTGAATCGCGCCCTCGCTGCGCACCAGCAAGACCTCCTCGCCATCATCGAGGCGCCCGGCGCCATCGTTGCGGTTGTTGGCCTCGATCGCCGTGCGCAACTGCGCGAGGCTGATGCCATAGGCGCTCATCCGAGCGTTGTCGGGCTCGACCTCGAAGGTGGTCACAAAACCGCCGAGCGAATTGACATCGGCCACACCGCTCACCGAGCGCAGCGCCGGGCGGATGGTCCAGTCGAGCAGATCGCGCTTCTCGGCCAGCGTCAGCGCGTCGCCCTCGATGCTGAACATGAACATCTCGCCGAGCGGCGTGGTCAGCGGCGCGAGGCCGCCCTCGATGCCTGCCGGCAGGTCACCACGGATCGCCGCCAACCGCTCCGAGACCTGTTGCCGCGCCCAGTAGATATCGGTGCCTTCGTCGAAGTCGACGGTGATGTCGGTGAGCCCGTACTTGGCGATCGAGCGCAGCATGACTTGGTTCGGGATGCCGAGCATCTCGATCTCGATCAGGCTGGTGATCCGAGTCTCGATCTCCTCTGGTGTCATGCCGGGTGCCTTCATCACCACCTTGACCTGCGGCACCGAGACATCAGGGAAGGCATCGATCGGGGTCTGCTGGAAGGCGCGCCAGCCGGCGCCGACCAGGGCCAGGGCGATCAGCAGCATCAGCAGCCGCTGGGTGAGCGCGAAACCGATCAGGCGACCGAACATCAGTTGGAGGCTCCCTGCCAAGCCGCCTTGATCTCGACCACGCCCTTGACCGCGACCCGATCCGAGGCCGCGAGCGACCCAGTAACCACGGTCTCGCCCTCTTCCTCGGCGATCAGCCGCACCGAGATCGCCTCGAAACCGCCCTCGCGCGCGACGAACAAAATGGCCTCACCGGCATGGCGCACGACCGCCGCAGCCGGCACCCGCCAGCGGCCGCCAGCCTCGGTGGTCGCGGCGAGCTGCACCTCGATGAACTGGCCCGGACGCAGCTGCTCAGCGCCATCGGCCACCTCGGCGCGCACCAGCACGCCCTGGTCTTGGGCGTGGACCAGGCGACCAATGGTGATGATGCGCCCCTCGATGCCAAGCGTTGGCAGCAGCGCCCGGTCGCCCGGAGCGAGGCCCGCGATCCGATCGACCGGTACGTGGACCTCGATCCACAACGGCTCGAGGTCGGCGATCCGATACAGTGGTGTGGCCGCGGTCAATGACTCGCCGGTGCTGACCATCTGCTCCAGCACCACACCCGCGATCGGCGCGCGCACCGGCAGGCTGGTGGTCAAGGTCCTGCTGCGGGCCAGAGTATCGATATCAGCTGCGGACATCCCGGCCAGCGCCAGCACCTGGCGGCGCTGCTCGACCAGGGTCGCCAGCTCGTCGCGGCGCGCCTGGCTCTCGAGCAGCCGGCGCTCGGCGATGACCCCTTCGCGCTGCAGCATGCGATCGCGCGCGACCTCGCTCTCGGCCAGCGCCAGTCGGGTCAGGGACTCGAGATAGTCGCTCTGCGCCGAGACCAGATCCGGGCTCTGCAGACGGGCCAGGATCTGCCCTGCGGTCACCTGCTCGCCCTCGGCGACCAGCAAGGTCTCGACCACCCCGGCCTTGCGTGCGGCCACCACCCGCAACTGCGGGTTCGGCACCGCGACACGCGCCGGATAGCGGCGGGTCAGCGTGGTTTCAGCCGGTTGTGGGACGGCCAGCTCGATGCCAAAGCGGTTCTGCTCGGCCCGCGATAGCGGGATCACATCAGCCGCGGTGGCACTCGTGGCGATCGAGGCGCCCAAGAGCAGCAGGATCGCTCCCAGTACGGGGCCGAGCCTCGGGACGAGCTTGCACAATAAGCGTTGAACTCGGCCCGACTGCGCTATCAGATCTGAGGTTGGCAGGCGACCGTTACGGTTAGACCACATCATTGCGGGATCATCCCTAAGGCCTGATTGACTCGCGCCAACGCCTGGCCTTGTTCGGCGCGGCGCAGGGCGAGGTCGAGATGGGCTTCGCGGGCGCGGCGCTCGGCAAGCAGCCGCTCGGCGAGATCGGTCTCACCGAGCTCGAAGGCGCGCTGGGCGACCGACAGCGCATCGGCAGCCAAGCTCGCGCGACGTTCGGCAACTGCTAAGGCCTCGGCAGCCCCGCGCCGGCCAAGCACCGCCGCCACCAGTTCGCGCTCGGCCTCGCGGCGCATTCGATGCAGCTCGGCCAGACGCTCGGTCACCTGCCGCTCGCTGGCGGCGATCTCTGGTGCCGATTGGCTGGCGAGTCCGAACGGGATCGACAGCTCGAGCTGCAGTGCATCGTCGTCAGGAAACACACGCGCGTCACGTGTGCGCCTGCCACCGAGACTCAGAATGGGATTGCCACGGCGATCGCTGACGACCTGCTCACGCTCGGCGCGTGCCCGCGCCAGTGCGGCATCGGCCTCGGCGAGGAGCGGATGATCCTTGGGTAATCCGCCAATGCCGTTGCTCGCCATACCGTCGCTGCCAAGGCGCTGGCTCCCAGCAAGGGGACTGCCGTGGGAATAGGCTCCGACGCCCTGGCTCTGATCGAAATAGGCATTGGAATCGGTGCCAACCTCCTGGCCAGCAGTGACCGGTGGCACGCTGGGCCAGTTGGGTGGCTCCGGCAACTGCAGCCGGCCAGTGATCTGCACATAGGCCGCTTTCGCCTGCTCCCAGTCCGCCTGTGCCGCAGTCTGTTCGGCCTGGCGGGCAAGCGTCTCCTGCTGCGCCGTCAGCAGGTCCAACCGCGCCAGCTCGCCGGCGTTGTAGCGTTTGGCCACCACTGACTCGAGCCCTCGTGCGGCCTCATAGGCGGCGTTCGCCTGCTGCAGCTGGACCTCGGCGAGCTTGGCTGCCCAGACCGCATCACGCACCGTACCGGTAACCTCCCAGCGCAATAGCCGCGCCAGGGCCTCGGCCCGCAGGCCGAGCGAACTCGCCAGCCCCAAGCGCGCGCGGCGCTGGCCGGGCAGCCAGAGCGGTAGCTCGAGCAGGGCCTCGACCTCATAGGCGCCGTCATCGCCGGTGAAGCGATCGGACACCCCTTTGAGGCGCAGCGCCGGATCAGCGGCGGTCCAGGCACCGGCCTGGCGACGTACCGCGTCGGCCTCACCGCGCAGCGCATCCGTGCGGATCAGCTGCCCGGCTTGCTCCAATGCACCCGCAACGGCCTCAGCGAGCGTCGCCGGTGATGTCGCATTGGCACCAGCGGCACCAGCCGTATCAGCGGCACCAGCAATACCAGCGTAATCAGAGTATCTAGCGGAACTAGCGGTATCAGTAGACGCTAAGGCGTTGTCAGGCGCAGCGGCGTCGGCCGTCATGGGTGCCGTCAGAACCAACATCGACAGCAGAAACCAGACTGCGCCAACGCATGCACTCAAGCGCTTGTTGCGCCATACAGTCGATGCCTGCACGTGCGCACCCGCTCGCCCAGTCAGGCGCCGAGCACCGGGGGCGACTTGGCGCCAAGAACAAGCATAGGAGACGCGTTGGCGCCCAAAAGCGACAGGCAGATTCATTTGCCGAGCGGTCGTTTGCGACCAGTAACCATGCTGCGTGGCAGGTTCTCGCGCGTGACGATGCTCGCGAAAACGACGCCCACGATGTGCAGCAAGACCAGTATTAGGACCAGATTAGCGAAGACTTCGTGCAGTTCCTCCCAGACCTCCTCGGCGCCCTCGTGCTCTTCGCGCTGACCAGACTCATGTTCGGCATCGCTCTCACCAGCGCGCTCGGCGGATTCACCCCGCTCACCCCGCTCACCCCGCTCACCATGTTCTTCGCTGTCATCATCGGCCTGAGCCGTCGGGACCAGTGCGAAGGGCGCAGCACCCTGGCTCAACTCGTCGGCACGAACGAAACCCGCGAGCGGCCCGGCGTTCTCCTCCAGTGCATACAGCACCAGTCCAGAACCAACGATGGCGAGCAGGCCAGCCAGCAGAGCCCAGACCATCACCGCGCCGGCCGGGCTATGCCCGATGTGGCGGATCGCCTTAAAGCGGACCAGGTCGAACAGATACGCCAGCACGGCCTTGAGCGGGAAGGCGAAATCGGAGAACCGCGCATGCCGAGGCCCAACGAAGCCCCAGATGATCCGCGCCAAGACCAGGACGCCGATCAGATAACCAGTCCAGACATGCAGCAGCTGTACGTCCTCGCTGAAATAGGCGACGAAGAAACCGACCGCGAGGGTCCAGTGGAAGACGCGCACGAAGGTATCCCAAACCTGAATCGAGTCTGGCTGAAAGGCTGTACCGCCTGGATCGGACATGGGGTTTCTCGCTTGGTTGCCGGAAGTCACCCGCCTGCGGCCAACCAGTGAACGGTCGCTCGCGGGGACTCGGGATTGGACATGATTGCGAGAGCTTAAGGGTCGAAGCTGAAACCAAGCTGAAGGCGGTCGTTGTATCCAACTCGAGTCAAGCCACGCATTGCCTGGACAAGCTCTATCGATCAGCGTCCATCGAGTTCTCGATCCTGGAGCGGCAGCCGGACATCCACGCGCAGCCCGCCGAGTTCGCCCGCACGATCGAAGCCCAGGACACCCTGATAGCCGGCGACGATCTCCTTGACGATCGCCAGCCCCAGACCATGCCCGCCAACCTGCTCATCGAGTCGCACGCCGCGGTTGGTGATCTCGGCGATGGCCTCCTCCGAGCAGCCCGGGCCATCGTCATCGACCTGCAAGACCAGGGTTCCGGCCTCGACCTGGAGCTGGGCGCGCACGCGCTTACGCGCCCACTTGCAGGCGTTGTCGAGCAGATTGCCGAGCAGTTCCAGCATGTCCTCGCGATCGAGGGCAAGAGGCGTATCGATGGCACATTCCAGATCGATCCGCAGCGCCCGCGCGGCATGGATGCGTTCGAGCAGGCGCTTGAGCACCGGCAGTTCGGTGGCCGGCTCGAAGAACTCACCGACGCCGCCCGCCCCGGCCAAACGCGCGCGCTTGAGCTGACGCTCGGCGATCCGGCGCAGGTGCTCAACCTGATCCAGTAGCCCGGCGCGCGTCTCGGGCGTCAGCTTCAGTTGAGGATCAGTCAGGTATTGGCGTAGGAGCACCAACGGCCCCTTGAGCGCATGCGACAGATTGCCCGCCGCTGTCCGCGAGCGTTCCAGACGCTGGCCGAGCAGGACCAGCAGACGGTTGAGCTTGCGCACCAAGGGCTGCATCTCGCGCGGCACGTCCTCGCTCAGGGTGACGATACGCCCGCGTTCGAGCTGTTCGATGTCGCGGTAGATGGGCCGCAGTCCGGCGAAGGCGCGGCGCACGATGAGGCGCTGGATCAGCAGACTCAGCAGCAACCCGCCCACAGCCATGATCGCGAACAGGCGCTCGAAGTGACGCAATTCGGCACTCAGCGGCCTGATGTCCTCGGCCATGGCCAAGACCAGATCGTGATCGCCAAAACGATAGCCTTCCGCCCAAGCTAGAAGATGCTGTTCGTCCGGGCCTGGTAGCATCCAGTGTCGTGTCTCGCCGGGATGCAACATCGGAACCTCGAGATCCGTATCCCATAGCGAACGTGAGCGCAGAGGCTTGCCCGTCGCCGGGACGATGACGAAATAGTGTCCCGAATAGGGTTGCTCATAGACGGGCGTCAGGCGCGGTGATTCCAGACGTAGGGCACCCAGCGCATCGAACCTGAGTGCGCCGAGCAGTCCCTCGGCGTCGTGCTCCAGACGCGAGAGCACAAAGGCGTTAGCGGTATGGTGAAGGGCGGCGTGCCCGAGCCACCAGGCGCCGCCAATCAGCAGTGCCAGGCTGAACGCCAGTCCCAGCTGGAGTCGGCCTTCCAGCGACCTCATCGTTTCAGCAGATAGCCCTGGCCGCGCAGGGTCTGGATATGATCGCGGCCGATCTTCTCGCGCAGACGCCGGATATAGACCTCGATCAGATTGTCGCCGCGGTCGGCCTCCAGTTCGTAGACGTGCTCCAGGAGCTGCGTCTTCGACAGGATGCGCCCTGGGTTGAGCATCAGATAGCGCAGCAAGCGGAACTCGGTGCCGGTCAGCTCACGGATCTCGCCGTCGGGGCGAGTGACCTGCTGTTGATCCTCGTCGAGCAAGAGACCGCCGATGGCGAGCGCTGGGCGCAGATTGCCCGCCGCGCGGCGCGTCAGGGCGTTGAGACGCGCGATCAGCTCCTCGACATGGAAGGGTTTGCCCAGATAATCGTCGGCCCCAGCCTTGAGCCCATCGACACGCTCGGTCCAGGCATCGCGTGCGGTGAGGATCAGCACCGGCGCGGCCAGACCACGGGCGCGCCAATGCCGCAGCACCTCCAGGCCGGGACGTTTGGGCAAGCCGAGATCGAGCACGATGACGTCATAGGGTTCGGTCTCGCCCAGGCGCTCGCCGATCAGGCCGTCCCGCGCCTGATCGACCGCGAATCCAGCAGCGTTCAGGGCCGGCAACAGGGCCGCGATCTGTGCGGGATCATCCTCGACCAGTAACAAGCGCATCCCCGATGTCTCCGGCTCAATCGTCGTACGAGGATTCGATCAGGACGCCGCTGGCAGCATCGAACTCGAGCTCATGGACCCGACCCGCCGGGTCGAGGATACGGATCTCGTAGACGTAGCGTCCATCCTCCCGCTCCAGTTCCGCCTCCAGCAACTGCCCCGGCTGAATCCGCTCGGCGCGTCGCATCACCTCGAACATCGGCAGGATACGGCCTTCATCGCGCAGACGTTTGACGCTGTCGTGATCCAGGGAATCGCCCAAGGCACAGGGGGTGAAGACCATCGCGCCGATGAACAGGAGACAGGCTGGAAAAGCGGCTGGTTTCCGGTTGAACATCATCGCATCTCGAAGGCTTCCTGATAAAACCGCCCGATGGGCTCGAAAGACGGGGGTAGTAAGACGATGGTAGTCTGATCGGGCAAGCTGAATTACCGCTGAACATCTTGACCTCGAATCCTAACTGACGAGGCTCATTGTGGGTTTTGAGGACATGCTTCCGGCTGTAATAATGTCCCGAGGAGTGCCCCCAGCAAGGCTCGTCC
>NZ_JAYESN010000090.1:0-16533 GCF_034860625.1 Lamprobacter sp. | reverse complement strand
TATGCCGCGCGCGGCATAAGCGACGTTGTTGTTACGATGGGTTAATTATACATATACACATGCAGCACTGCAACTATTTTGCATAAAATAATCAGCTTATTCAGTCGCCTATCTTGTTGGTGAGCGTCGGGAGAGAGCACGAGAGAAGGAACGTCTCTCGTATCGAAAGGCTGCGCGCAGCGCACCGATTCCCTCTGTCATCGGCCATAGGCCGGTCCATCTTTCCCATCCCGTCGGAGCCGCGTCGGGCATCTAGGCCAACGGGCGTATCAAGGAGTGGGTCAAGGAGGAACGCAGGAACGAGTAGTCCTTGACCTACTCCACGCTCGTTGGATGATGGCCGATAGACGCGGCTTTGATGGGTGGTGCTCAGGCCGGAAGCAGCTCTTGGCAAGCGGAGCGCGCAGGCGTCAGGGATCGTGACCCGAATGGGCGGAGACGCGGCACCCGTCGGGAACGAGTGACGTGGCTCCGGACGCCCCGGTCAGGAGACCGGAGCGTCTAGAGCCCGGCCCTTGGGAGACGCGAAATCCAGAAAATTTCGCATGTGAAAAAGAAGAACGTCTTGGACGCCAAAAATCTATCCTTGCATATCTAAAACAAAACTTTTAATTTGCAAGGATGATACCGCGTACTATCCAAGCAAAAGTCGAAGCAGCTTTGGCTCGTCAAGCAGCCGTGGCGCTCATCGGTCCACGTCAGGTCGGCAAGACGACCCTCGCCCACAAGATCGCCGAAATCCGACCTTCGATCTACCTGGATCTCGAATCCTCGGCAGACAGGGACAAGCTCTCCGACCCCGTGCTCTTCTTGAATAGGCATACCGAGAAACTTGTTGTTCTTGACGAGATCCATCGAGTCCCTGCCCTGTTTGAGTCACTTCGCGGCATCATCGACGCCGGACGACGAGAAGGTCATCGAACCGGGCGCTTCCTTATTTTGGGATCAGCAACGATTGACCTCCTGCGCCAGTCCGGAGAAAGCCTGGCCGGGCGAATTACCTATGTGGATCTCACGCCACTGACCGTGGACGAAGTTGACGCAGACAATCTCGAGCAGCTTTGGCTGCGCGGTGGCTTCCCCGATAGCTTTCTGGCAGTCACCGATAGCGATAGCCTTGAGCTTCGTGAAAGCTTTATCCGTACGTATCTGGAGCGCGATGTCCCGATGTTTGGACCGCGCATTCCAGCAGAGACGTTAAGGCGTCTCTGGACCATGCTTGCTCACAACCAAGGTGCCCTCCTGAACGCATCGCGCCTTGCCTCAGGGCTGAGCGTCTCAGCACCGACCGTGACCAGCTACATCGACCTGCTGGTCGACCTGCTACTGGTTCGTCGACTGCAGCCGTTCTACGCAAATGTTGGCAAGCGCCTCGTCAAATCTCCCAAGACCTATGTCCGGGATAGTGGTCTGACCCACGCGCTGCTGAACATCGAGACCTTTGATGATCTCCTCGGGCACCCCGTATCCGGCCCGAGCTGGGAAAACTTTGTCATCGAGAATCTGATCACGGCCGCCCCGAGCCGAGCACAAGCCAGCTTCTATCGAACAGCCGCCGGTGCCGAGATCGACCTGCTTCTTGAACTCGGCGGACAGCAGGGCACTTGGGCAGTCGAGATCAAGCGTAGCCTTGTGGCCAAGCCCCAACGCGGCTTCTATCAGGCAGTTGAGGACCTACAGCCGGCCAAGGCCTTCGTCGTGCATGCGGGAGAAGACCGTTACCCCATCTCTGAGAGTGTTGAGGCAGTCGGTCTGCGAGAGATGACTGAACTCTTACTCGGAACAAGAGCCAAGAGCGGCTGATGGCGCGTGCGGGCGAAAGTAGGCCGATCGTCTAATGCTTGAGTAAAAATTTTCACATGCGAAAAACCGCGCATTTCTAGGCAGCCGCTAGTGACAAATCGGGCTTGGTTTTCGCCCGACACCGTGGAACCATCAAAAACGCTCAGCGACCTTGCGAAGCCCGCTCTCGATGTCGATTGCGCGAGATGGTATTCCGGTCCGACCGGCTCTCGATGTCCGCGGAGGAGCTACAGTTCTCCCGAGACGCTAATCGCGTCCGAGCCTGCTCATAAAGCTCTCTGAAACGGGCCTGCTCTTCCGGCGGAAGCTTCCCGAGGCGCTCGGCGGTAAATAACTCGACCACCTTGCTGGCGATCGGATCATCTCCTGCGCCTCTGCGCTGTCCTTCTTGAGCCCCGCGCGTTCTGTCCGAGCGTGATATTACAGTCACCGCCCAGGTACTCCTTTTGGTCTCGGTCACCACCTGATCAACGACCTTGCCTTGCCGGTCTCGGATAGGCTTCTGGATCTGAACGCGCTGTTTCCCGGAACGCCCGAGCTGAACCTGGTCGCCGATCTCTGCCTTTGCGTCATCAATGGCCCGCTCAAGATCCAATCCCCAGAGGGTTGTGACCTCGCCGGATTCGCTTCGAAGCGCAACAAAGTAGCTCGCTGAGTTCTCTTGTTGGTTCTGGTAAGGAGCAGCGCCATGGTCAACAAGGATACCGGCAAGCCGATCAGTAGGGCGTTCTCGTTGGCGACCATCAACACGCGACTCGGAGTTCACACTTCGAGCGGGACGAGTCATCGCTTGCTCTTGTTCAAGCATTGCTCGCTCACCAGCACTGGGCGAGTAGCCGTCCACAGAAATCCCACGTTTGGCCGCGGCAGCCCAAACCAGTCGACGGAAGTCCTTGGTCCCTTTCACCTTCAATGCGGACCAACCTCGAGCCTCGGCCATCTCCACCATTGCGGTGGCCACACTAACCGAACTGTCGTGGGCACAGAAGCTATCGCCACGCGCCTCAAATGCCAGCTTATCTAGTGTCTGGCGATAAAAAAATTCATCACCAGCACGCACGAAGTGACGGTTAACGAAGGCAGGCAGCTGATCCGAATATGTCTTTCCGGTCGAAACAGCCGTCGATGCAGTCTCAGGGTAGGGCGTCGGTACCTGGACCTGTTGAGCAGAAGCGGCAAAGGCCGCCTCACGAGTGCGATCTCGCGAGATCTCGTTAGGCTCATCAGCAACAGCTTCTGGCACGCCAGGTGAGGCCGTTGCTGACGACAGATCGAAAGGCCCACGCGCCCAGCTTGCAGCCATAACCGACGCCACCTCTCTTGGAACCAGCTCTCTGAGCATCTTGATCACCGGCTCCCTGTCCGACTCAGCAACAACCTTCATGGTTGAACGAAAACCGGGGTCAAGTGCCGCATAGATCTTCTCCGCAGATCCGTGACCTGATCTCAGCTGATCCCAATCCACATCCGAAAGATAGTCCTCAACCCGATAGAGTTCGTCTCCCGGAAGCGGGGAGGGGAGATCAGGGGGTAAAGGCTCAGCGAAGTTCGCACGCCACTGGCGCCGCAGAGCAAGCCGATCACGCTGAGCTGCGAGCGAGGTAGCCTGCCTAGTCAGATCGGGATTTTTGCGATCTCGAAGGTGCAGCTCGACTAAAGCGGTCCCAAGAACGTCGGCCTGCTCGGCTTGGAGACGAACCGCCTGCTGCCAGGCGTCTCTTGGATGCTCAAAGGCTGCAGCTTCAGCGGGGTCATCCGTCCAGGTGGCGCCGTCTTTCCAAAAGATCCCAGCGTCAGATCCGATGACGATGCTGTCAAGGTTGGCCATTGGTTGTTCTCTGCAACTGCAAAAGTCGTCAGAGATACCATGAACCAGATTTTACCCAAATACCCGACAATGCCAGATGGTTACCTGTTAGCGCCAAACGCAGCAGCAAGCGTCAGCCATTTCTTTTTCCTACCGCCTTTCAGCCTCTCAATCACAACGGAGGTTTGTTGTGAGTCGAGGAGCTGGATCAGCCTTGCGAAGCGCGTTTTTTGCATTTTTGGCGAGGTTATCCACAGCCGCGGCTCCCTCTTTTTTTTCTTGTTTATATCTTGTTTTTTTCTTGTTTGTAAGAGGCCTAAAACGTTAATTGGAACAATGGTTTGCAGATGCCTCGTGCTACACTTTTATGGTCAAGTGCTACATTTTTATGGTTACAAGCCTACAGTTTTATGGTCATTTGCTACAGAAATATGGTGGCATCCACAGGTTATACCGCTTCCTGCTACAAAAATATGGTCGGCTCTCCTGATGCTGATCTTTGGCTTTAATCTGCTACAGATTTATGGTTACAGCCGGACGGTCCTTATCCTGCTACAGAAATATGGTCCGCAAGCTGCTGCTACAGATTTATGGTACGAGGATCAAACCGGCGTTCTGCTACAGAAATATGGTTGTCAAAGCGCTGTACCATCGCGGCTACATCAGTTGCGGCCTGAAGCAGTTTCGGAATAAGCTACAGCGCACACAGTAAGTAGCAGGAAGCACCATGGACCAACAGCGCTCGATTGCGGTGCGAGCTGACGGTAGCTCCATCGTCACCAAGGCCAACGCCTTGATCGAGGCCTCCTATAATCTGACGCTCAACGAACAACGCATCATCCTCGCCTGTGCGGCAAAGCTTGACGGCCGCAAACCGATGCCGCGCGATGCCGTCTTCATGCTAGACGTCGATGAGTTTGCGGAACTATTCGGCACAGATTCCAGGAATGCCTACACAGAGATGGAGGAGGCGGTCACCAAGCTCTACGAGCGTGACATCCGCCGGATCGATGGCAAGGTTCGCAAGCGTTTGCGCTGGGTCTACATGGCCGAGTATCGGAAAGGGGAGGGCAAGGTCAGGCTGGGCTTCTCTCCGGAGATCGCCCCCTACTTGACCATGCTACACCGGCGCTTCACCAGCTACCGGCTGGAGGAGATTGCAAGACTGCGCAGCGCTTATGCGATTCGGCTCTTCGAGATGCTCGCCCAGTATGTCGATACCGGCGTCTTTGTGATCACGGTGGATGAGTTCAAGCAACGCTTTGGCATCGAGGAAAAGTACGATCGATTCTCCAACCTGAAGGCACGCGTGATCCAACCCGCGGTCGACGACCTGCAGGCCAAAACATCGCTCGACATCAGCTGGCAGGGCATCAAGAAGGGCAAGTCCGTTGTCAGGCTGGAGTTCCGGTTCGAGGAAAAGACCCAGCTGTACATGGACCTCTGAGCAGAGGTCGGCAACAGGCAGGTCACTATGTCAACCATGCTCACAACCGCCGTTCGCGGTTTTCATCGCCTGCTCAATCATCACGGGCTGGCTGCAGATGCCATGTTCATCGATGCTGGCCTTGATCCTCAAAAACTCAACGATGCCCAAGCACGCTATCCGCTAGATCGCGTCAGAGCACTGTGGCGGCAGGCCAACGAGCAGATCAAAGATCCCTGCTGGGGGCTTGTGGCTGGAGAGATGTGGCGACCAACCGACTACCACGCACTGGGTTATGCCTACCTCGCATCATCAACCCTGGAAAGCGCATTTCGGCGGATTGAGCGCTACTTCAGCATCGTGATCCAAGACATTTCGGTGCACAGCGACATCACAGCCGAAACCCTTCGGGTGATCCAAAACGTTCCCGCCTATGCCCCGAGCTTTCCCGCCGCCCATGACATCCGGCTCTCGACCGCGCTGCGCTTATGTCGCGATGTCTACGGCAACCACTTTAGACCGCAAGAGGTGCAGCTTGCCCACCCCTGGCAGCCTTGCGGTTATGAGGATTTCTTCGGCTGCCCAGTGCGTTTTGACGCCGAGCAGTCTGCGCTCTCGATTCCCCTTGATGTCGCCCGTCAGGCGCTCCCGGCCAAGAACCGTGACCTGGCACGGTCAAACGATCAGATTCTGCAGGACCTCGAACGGCGCCTGATCGACAACACCATCGTTGGCCGCGTGCACACGGCCATTATCGACAACCTCCCCGAAGGCACGCCCAGTGCCCAACAGGTCGCCCGCCAACTCGCGGTTTCGGCGAGAACCCTGCAGCGCAAGCTCCAGGAGGAGGGCACCAGTTTCCAAGCCGAGCTCGATAGGGTGCGCAGACAGCTCGCCGAGCAATATATCCAAAGCGACGCCTACGATCTGCAGACCATCACCTACCTAACCGGCTTCGCCAATCCTCCCGCCTTCTCTCGCGCCTACAAGAAATGGACCGGTCGCAGCCCCAGCGAGGATCGCGCCGCGACACGTCCTTAGATTCAGCGCCTTGCTGTAGCAGATTGGCGCGTATGGGTATGCAAAAGGCGCGCAATGATATTCGTATCTGCTGATATGCCTGTTAGATTTTGTCTCACCGAGACCGCAGGGTCTCGGCAACATGACATCAACCTGACATGGCGAAGATATGGATCTCATCACCCTGATCGCGACCTGTGCGCCGATGGGGGCACCCACCATGATGAAGGCCATCGTCCTCGAGGAGAGTCGAGGGCATCCCTATGCCATCCATGATGGCAAGACCCATCGCGCCATCTTCCCAGCCACTCGCGACGAGGCCACCGCCACCGTGCGGCGCCTGATCGCCGCCGGCCATCGCATTGATGCTGGTCTCGCCCAGATCAACAGCGAGAACTGGAGCTGGCTAGGACTCACGCCCGAGACCGTCTTCGATCCCTGCACCAACCTCGCCGCCGGCGAGCGCGTCCTCATCGATGCCTACGCTCGTGCCCCATTCACCGTCGATGCAGCGATCAGCCGCTACAACAGCGGCGACGCCGAGCGCGGTATCCGCAACGGCTATGTCAGCCGCGTCAAGGCCTGGATAGCCAAGCCACAACCCGAGCGTCGATACCAGATCGAAGCGGTTCCACTCGACGGCTATACGCTCGATGAGCCCGTCGTGGTCAGCGTCAATGTTGCCCAGTCCTTGTTGGCCAAAGATCCAGTCATGGATCACCCCGAGCCAAAGCCAGAATCTGCACCTGCACTGGCCCAAGAGACACCGAAATCCAGCGCCAAACCCTGGCGCTTCGAAGCCGTGCTCGACGGCTTCGGTGGCGGATAACCCCGCCTCCCCGCGCCTCAAGCGAGGCGCTCGCCATCGCCAAACCCTGCCGATTCCATCGGCGCTTCCCTTGACGTCCTCAACTGAAGGAGAGTCCCGCGTGACCAACGCAAACGTCACCGACCCATCAACGCGCGGCATTGTCGCCCTATCGCTGTTGGCCGCCCTGGCCCTCACCCCCGAGATCGCCTCGGCCAACGTCCTCGACAACTTCGGCGACGCCATCCTCGGCATCCTCAACAACACCTTCCTGCGCGCCATCGCCATCGCCGCCGTGATCGCTGCTGGCCTCATGGCCCTGTCCGGCCGCATCCAATGGATGAGCTTCATCAGCGTCATGTTCGCGGTGGTGATCATCTTTGGCTCCGCCGGCATCGTCGACTACATCCGCGACAACTCGGCCACCGCAGCCCTCGATACCCGCAGCGCCGTCGAGCAGATCGTCTGAGCAATGTCCGATCCCTTGTTCCAAGGCATCACCCGGCCGGCCATGCTGGCCGGGGTCACTTACTCAGGCGTCATTCTGAACCTGATGCTGGTGATCACGCCGTTCGTCCTGTTCAACAGCCTCTGGCCACTGCTCGCGGCGATCCCGATCCATGGCGCTATGTGGCTGGTGTGCAGGTGGGACCCGCGCTTCTTTGACCTCGTCATGGTCTGGCTGAAGACCAGTGCTAACGCCCCACACCGCTATCTCTGGAAGGGGTCGACCTACCGCCCATGAACGCACCCGCAACGATTCCGGCAAGCCGGCTCTACCAGCAAGAACGTCCGGCAGCGACGCTGGTCCCACTGCAATCACAGCTCACCGCCGGCATCGCCAAGACCCGCGATGGCGCACTGATTGCCGCGTTCGAGCTGGATGGCACCGCCTTCGAGGCGAAAACCCCGGAGCAGCGCGATCTCTACAAGGAGCAGTTCAATGTGGCCCTGCGCAACAGCGCCTCGCCACGCCTGGCGCTCTGGTCGGCGCTCACCCGTCGACGGATCCATCCCGATCTGTCGCGCCAGTATCCGCATGCCTTCGCCCAACAGGTTGCGGACGCCTATGCCCAACTTCAGGAGGCGCGCACCCTCTATCAGAACCGCCTCTGGCTGGTCCTGGTCTATCGGGCCACCGCGCTACGCACCGAGGTCGCGTTCTCCAAAAAGGCCGATAAGCGCTTGGTGCGCGACCTGCTCATCGCCGGTATTGACGAGCTGGAGGACATCGCGTCAAAGCTCGGCTCAGCCCTGGTCGATTACGCTCCACGCCGACTCGGGGTCTACGAGTACGCCAACAACCGCTTCTCCGAGATCGCCGAGCTCTACAGTCTGCTGCTGAACCACAGCCCACAACGGGTCCCGCTCGGCGCCTACGACCTGAGCCAAGCCATCGCCAGCAACCGGCTGCTGTTTGGTCGCGAAATCTTCGAGATCCGCCGCCCTGGCAACAGCCGCTTCGGCGCCGCACTGGCGATCAAGGAATACGTTCCGAACACCTATCCGGAGATGTTCACCGGCCTCATGGAGGAGCTAGACTCTAGTGTTGCGCAAAGTGCGCGATAGTGTACTATTGTCTCATGGAAAGCACCATGAGTACAGGCAAAGCGGCGAAACGGCTGGGCGTTTCGGTCAAGACGTTGCAGCGCTGGGAGCGCGAGGGGCGGCTCATTCCGGTCGCACGCACCGACAGCAATCGCCGCCTTTATACCGAGACGCAATTGCGTGAGTTCATCGGATGGCAACAGGGATCTGAGAGACCGACGCGGCTGGTGGCTTACTGCAGGGTCTCATCAACGGCGCAGAAGCCCGACCTGGCCAATCAGCGTCGTGTGCTGGAAGAGTTTGTCGTGGCGAGAGGTTTGGCGAACGTCGAGTTCATCGAAGAAGTGGGCGGCGGTTTGAACTTCAAGCGCAAGCGTTTTTTGGCACTCATGGATGAGATCGGGCAGCGGAGCATCAACACCCTGATCCTCGCCCACAGAGATCGGCTGACACGCTTTGGGTTCGAGTGGTTCGAGCATTACGCCAAGACGCATGGCTGCGAGCTCTTGGTGCTCAACCAAGAGCGGCTATCCCCCGAACAGGAGATGGTGCAGGACTTCATGACCATCGTGCACGGCTTTTCGTCCCGGTTGTACGGATTGCGACACGTTCGCAAAACGCTCAACGAGGCACTGAACAGGGATCAGGACAGCGCCGAATGAAGGTCACGCGCATCCTGCACGCTAAGCGGCCCAACCCGGGCAAGCTCGCGGCACTGCGCGAACAGGCCAAGCGGCTCGGGCAGGTACGCTCCGAGGTCTGGCAGCGCTTTGGCTCGCGTCAAGGCGTGGGCGTGTCAGATCGCCAGATTCGCGATCGTTGGCTTGAGCAACAGCGCGCCTTCCCGGTCTCCGCCAACGCCTGGAAGGAAACCTTGCGCGATGCCAAGGGCAACATCACCGCCAACATGGAAGCCGCCAAGGTCAAGGCACGCCGCTCGATCTGGCGTCACACCCAGGACAAGACCGAGCAAAAGCGCCTGTTCACCGCACTCAAGGCCAACGATTGGACTCACGATCCCTATCTGCGCCGGGTGATGCGTCGGTACTGGATTCGCGGGCACCATCACACCCATAACCAGATCATCGTCCGCTCGGACAACGACACCACCTTCCAGCTCGGCGGGCGGGCTTGGATTAAGATCCCCGGCCTGACCAAAGGCCAGCGCATCGCCATTCCGCTGAACACCACCGTCGAGCCGACGGGCACCCTGCGCATCCTCCTCAAGGACGATGACCGCCTCGAGGTCCACACCACCATTGAGGCCGCGATCACCCAGGACTGCGGTGAGCGCACCCTTGGCATCGACAAAGGCTACTCCGAGGTCCTGGTCGATTCCGATGGCGAGCACCATGGCCCGGAGCTGGGTGCGATCCTCACCGACACCTCCGACCGGCTCAAGGCCAAGTACCAGCGCCGATCCAAACTGCGCGCGCTCGCCAACAACAGCCGTAACCCGCGCAAGCGCCAACACATCCGCCAGTTCAATCTCGGGCGCAAGAAGCTCAACCGCGGCATGGATAAAACCCACGCGCAGATTCGTGACATCGTCTTTCAGTCGGTCCACACCGTCGTCGACAAAGCCGCGGTGATCGCCGCGGAAGATCTCACCGCCCCGATGGCGGGCAAGTCCTTCGGCAAAAACGTCACTCGCAGGCTCGCGGCCTGGACGAAAGGCGTCATTGCCGAAGCGCTTGACAGTGTTTCAATCCGCAGAGGTTCTGCGGTCGTGCTGGTCAATCCGGCCTACACCTCGCAAATGGATTCCCGCAACGGCTGCCTGCTCGGCAAACGCCAAGGGGATCGGTTTCACTGTGTCGACGGGGAGGTGTTGCAGGCGGACCAGAACGCTGCGCGAAACGTGCTAGCACGATTGACTGATCCAGAGATCGAGCGGTTCACGCCGTATCGACAGGTGAAGGCGATCCTGCAAGCCCGGACTGAGCGCCACCGGTTGAGACTGCCCAACCCGGACTCCAGTTGCTCGCCCGCCAGGGTGCTATCAACGGAGAGCGAATGACCGAATGAACACCTTTGCGTATGAAATTCGGAGCAGCCCTATGAGCTGAACTGGGTACAGTCCTTCGCCTTCCTCGACAAGGACAAGGCCAAAGAGCTGTTCGCCACCCAACGTCGACGGCTGATCTCAGCTGGAGATGCCGCCATCTCCCAGGTCGAAGCCCTGGAAGAGGCCATGGATCAGCTGATCTCCAACCGCTTCGTGCTCGGCGAGCATAACGCCGCGCTGATCGTCTATGCCGACGATCTCGACAGCCTCGCTCGCAACGTCGCCTTCGGCCACGCCACCCTCTCTGATCCCGGCAACGTCGTCGTCCGCGAAGATATGGCTTTGGAAGGCCAGCTCTACGCCAGCCTGCCAGGCAACACCAAATACCGACCGCGCACAGCGCCGATCACCAGCCTCAACTTCGCGGCGATGTCGCCGTTCTACGCCTTCCCGACCGGCACCCCAGATGGGCACCACTGGGGCGAGGCAGTGGCGCTGTTCCGCTCAACGGTCGACACACCACTCTGGTTCTCACCGCATGTCGGCGACCTTGGCCATACCAGCCTGATTGGCATGTCCGGCGCGGGCAAGACAGCGGTCTTGGCCTTCCTGCTCTGCCAGTTCCAGCGCTTTCGCGCACGGCATGTGATCCTCGACAAGGATCAGGGTCTCAAGCTCGCCGTGCTCGTGCTCAACGGCACCTATCTGAGCCTGAAGATCGGCGAGCCCACTGGCTTTAACCCCTTCGCGCTGCCACTCACGCCCAGCCATGCCAACTATCTGCATGACCTGGTCCGCCTGCTGGCCGGCGAGCCCTGGGATGCCAAGGCCTCGCGTGAGGTGGAGGAGGGCATCGGCACCGTCTACAGCCTGAGCCCTGAGCACCGTCGGCTCTCATCGCTCACCCAGTTCCTCGATGGCACCCAAGTCGGCGGTGTCGCCGAGCGCTTGCGGCCCTGGGTTGGCGCCGGTCGCTTCGCCTGGGCCTTCGATAACCCCGAGGACCGACTGTCACTGAGTCGCATCACCGCCTTTGACGTCACCGAGTTTCTCGATCAGCCCGACCTACGCACACCGATCACCTCGTATCTGCTCTATCGCACCGAGCCGCTGATCGATGGCACGCCCTTCGTGCTCTGGATCGATGAGTTCTGGCGCCTGCTCGACGACCCACATTTCGAGGACTTCGTCCGCGACAAGCTCAAGACCATCCGCAAGAAGGACGGCATCGTCATCACCAGCACCCAAAGCCCCGCCGATGCGCTCAACTCGCGCATCGCCTCGGCGCTGTTGGAGCAGACCCCGACCAAGCTCTTCCTGCCCAACGAATACGCCGACGAGAAGGACTACCGCGACGGCTTCAAGCTCACCCCGGCCGAATGGGATCTGCTGCGACGGCTTCAAGCTCACCCCGGCCGAATGGGATCTGCTGCGACCGCTCACAAAAAGCTCGCGCAAATTCCTCCTCAAGCAGGCCGCCGGCTCGGCCCTGGTCGACTTCAACCTCGCCGGCATGAGCCGCGAGATGGCGATCCTCTCCGGCACCGAGCGGCTGATCCGCATCGCCGATAGCCTCGCCAACGACAACGGCGGCGAGCTGCCCGAGAACTGGCTTTCCCTGCTCGAACAACAGCGAGGCATCACATGAAACAACCGATCCTAATCGCCGCCATCAGCGCGGTGCTCAGCATCCCCTTAACCGCGCCGCTGACCGCTCCGGCACAAGCCGCGATCCCAGTCATCGACGCCTCGAATCTGGCCCAAGCCGTTGCTCAGGTGCAGGCGCTCGCCGAGCAACTGACGACCCTGCAGGAACAGCTCAACACCCTGCGCGAGCAGTACAACACCATCACCAACATGTACAACGAGATGCGCGGCATCACCGGCCACGCGACCATGTTGTCAAACCCGGTTGCTGCGCTGCACAACTTCCTCCCCGCGGCCAACCTGGACCCCAGCGAATTGCTTGCCGGCCCCCTGGCCAGCCTCGCCAACAGCCTGCGCGAGGCCAACGAGCTCTACAGCACCGCCGAGCTGTTCACCGGCACCCATCTGACCGGCGCCGCACGCCAATACCAAGAACGCTCGGACTTCATCTTCAGCTACATGGCACTGGCCAAAGAGGCTTACGAGAACGTCGCCGCGCGTCGCTCGACCCTAGAAAGCTTCGCTACCGCAGCCGGCACTGCGACAACCCAGAAGGCCATCCTCGATCTCAACGCCCGTATCAGCGCTGAGAACGCTCTATTGCTGAATGACATCGCCCAGCTACAGGCGCTGCAGCTACTGGCAGACCTGCAGCAGCAGAACCTGATCCACAACAGCCAAGGCATGCACGCGAACCGCCCAACCGGGGTCGCGGATCTCAATTTCGGCGACTAAGGCAGGGGGAAATTTCACATGCGAAAAACGTTTCACATGCGAAAAAACGCGCGCGCAACCGGCGCCAGGGCTGACTGAGCATGGACGTTTTCACCAGTCTCTTTGACGCCCTCGACAGCGTGCTCAGCCAGTACGTCAACGAGGCGATCACCGCCGCGACCGGCTATGTCGCTGGACCGATCACCGTCCTCGGCATCATCGCCTTCATCGCCATGGGCGCGGTCTTGCTGCGCGGCATGTCTGATCTGCCGCTGATCAAGTTCGTCCAGACCGCGGCCTTGTTGGCACTGGTCTTTGCACTGGCTGGCAGCGCTGGACACTACAACAGCATCCTGGCTGACCACCTGCGCGCCCTGCCGAGCGACCTGCTTGCGACCTTCTCCGGCATGATCTCGCTCGGCGACGAGACCTCGATCGGCGCTGTATTCGACGGCATCGGCGACCGCGCCATGACCGGCATCAGCGCCATCTGGTCGGCCGGCGGCTTCACCGATCCTGGGCCAAGCCTGTTCGCCGCCATCCTGTTCGTGATCTTCCTGATCTTCGGTGTGGCCGCCGTCATCGCCCTGGCGACAGCCAAGATCGGCCTATCCCTGGTCGTTGCCGTGGGTCCGCTGATGATCCTCGGGCTGCTGTTCCAGTCGACCCGAGAATACTTCACCAAGTGGCTCAGCTACGGCATCCAGTTTGCCTTTCTGGCGCTCTTCGTCGGCGGCATCGCCGGCATGGCCGATGCCATCGTCGACAACTACATCGACGTCCTCGATGACTCCCAGGAGAACGTCGACCTGATTGCCCTCATGGCCCCGGCACTGATGCTGCTCCTATTGGCAAAGATCTTCGCCGAACTGCCGAACATGGCCTCGAGCCTTTCTGGAGGGATCGGCCTGTCGATCGGCAACAGCGCCTGGCGCGGCATCCAAGGCGCCATGCACCAGGCTGGCGGCAAGCACATCGACGCCTGGCGCGATGCCGCCCGTTGGCGTCGCGTGCGCGGGGCCGAGGCCCTGCACGAGCGTCTGGTGCAGACCCGAAAAGCCGCCGTCAACCGGCTGCTCCATGGTGCCCCCAAGGTCTCCCGCGCCGACAGCCATCACAACGCGTCCCGAACCGGCGCCACTGGCGCCAACCCTGACCTCGACCGCGAGGCCCGCAACCACCTGGAGGCATGCCGTCGCCGACGTGCCGGAGGATGACATGCCATATCCAAAGCTCGCCCCGTTCGCGCTCTGCACGCTGCCGCTGCTGCTCAGCGCCTGCTCAACAGTCCCCAAGGCGCCGTCCTGTGACGCCTCGGCCTATCGCAGCCTGAACCCTGCCCACTATGACCCGGTGAAAGAGAGTACCTCAGACAATGTTCCGTTCTTCTTCTCCGAAGCCTGATCAGGCAGCGCCTAAGACAGCGGGCGCGAGCGCCATGGAGCGCTTTCTCGATTGGGACTACGACGCCAACGAGGCCGCCCGCCGCCAAGCGCGCATCGCTTGGGCGGTCGCCGCGCTATGCCTGCTACTGACCTTTGCCAGCGTGGTCGCAGTAGCGGCCCTTGCACCACTGAAAACGGTCGAGCCGGTCTTCGTCCGCGTCGATGCCGCCACGGGCGCCGTTGATGTGCTGCATCGCATCGATGAGGAGGTCAGCCTCAGCCGCCAGGACCTGCTCGATAAGGGCTACCTCGCGCGCTACATCCGCGCGCGCGAAGGCTACTTCTTCCCCACCGTGCAGGAGCAATACCGGCGCGTGATGCTGATGTCCGTCGGCCAGGCGCGCGACTCCTACCTGCGCGACTTCGCAAAAGACAACCCGAACGCCCCAGTCAACCGCTACCGCGACGACAAGAGCGTCGAGATCGCCATCAAATCGATCAGCTTCCTCAAGCAGGGGCTGGCACAGGTCCGCTACATCACCGCCCTCAGCGATGGTGAACAGACCCAGCGTCGCCACTGGATCTCCACCATCGCCTATGCCTACGAGCCCGACGCTGCCATCCCGCTCTCGGTGCTGGCCGACAATGCCTTGGGCTTCGCTGTCACCGACTACCGCACCGACCCAGAGGACGCCCAATGAGCCGGACATCACCCCTGAACAGCTGGCCCCTGCCGATCACCCTGGCTGGCCTGGTCTTCGCACTCTCGGTGCCAAGCACTGGCATGGCCGCAACCTATCCGAAGGCCTCTGCCGTCGATGGTCGCCTGCGCTATACCAGCTATCACCCGGATCAGGTCTACAACCTCCAGGCTGCCATCGGCCGCGCCCTGTTCATCCAATTCGCCGATGGCGAAGAGATGGAGCGCTTCTATACCGGCGACTCCGAGGCCTGGGAGGTCGGCAAGCACGGCAACATCATCGCCATCAAGCCCACCGCCGAGGTGCCGGACACCAACCTGATCGTCAGCACATCAACCGGGCGCATCTACACCTTCGACCTCAGCCTCAACGCTCGGGCACCGATGTATGGCATCCGCTTCTCCTACCCGAACGAGCAGCGCCGTGCCACCGAGACCGCCACCGCCAAGCGCGAGCTATCAGCATCGCTCGACCCGCATGCCCAGACGCAGAAGAACTACCGCTACGCCGGCGCCGGGGCACCCACTGTGCAGCCCGCTGAGATCTTCGACAACGGCACGCACACCTTCATGCGCTTCCCGGAAAACACCACGTTTCCGTCCGTATTCGCCATCGGTCCCGATGGTAGCGAGACCTTGGTCAACAAGACCGTGCGCGACAACTGGCTGATCCTGCCTGCCGTCGGCCAGGAATGGCGCCTGCGCGCTGGCGAAGCCGTGATGTGCGTGCGCAACGACGCCTTCGCGCCCTCTGCGCGCGATAACCCCGGCGAGACCGCCAGCCCCTTCATCCAGAGGACCGCCCGATGAGCCTGGACGCCACCGAAGATCAGGGCTACGAGCAGATCATCGAGCGCAGCGATGCGCCCACCGCCCGCGCCGAAAGCCCGCTGTGGAAGTGGGCCTTCGTCGGCACCATGGCGACGCTCGGCACCGGGGTCTTAGCCGCGGTGATCTATGCCGAGCTATCCGATCCATTGCCAAATGAGGACACCGGACCGCGCCGGTCGCAGCTGCGCTTCAACATCGGCGACTACGAGCTCCCGGTCTTCGAGCCACCATCGCCGGAAAACCCGGCCCCGAAACCCGAGCCCACTCAGGTCGAGATCCCCGAGCCCCCGGTCATCCCGACCCTTCCTCAGCTGCCACCGCCAGAGCCGCGCGTCAGCTATCCGGTACCGCAACTGCCACCGCCGATGCCGCGCGAGCCCGAGTCGAGGTCCGAGCCCGAAGAGACGCCAGAGGAGATCGCCCGCAAACGGCGACTAGCCTCAGCTCTCGGCGGCTCCGGCGGATCGGTCAGCAGCGCGCGCAGCGGGGCCGGTGAGGACAGCGCGCACGATCGCGGCGGCATCGACCTGTCGGCCACCCGCACCGCGACCGCGACGGCTCGGCGCCTCTCGGACATGACCTTTTTCCTGCCCAAGGGCACCTACATCCCCTGCATCCTAGACACCGCCATCCAGAGCGATCAGGCCGGCATAGTCGGCTGCACCCTGCCGCGCGATGTCTATGGCGCCGACGGCACCGTAGTGCTGCTCGATCGTGGCTCACAGGTCCTCGGCGAGTACCGCACCGCGTCTCTAACCTATGGCAAGCAGCGCATCTTCGTCGTCTGGGATCGGGTCCGCACCCCCGAAGGCGTCATCGTCGACATCGCCTCGCCC
>NZ_JAYESN010000089.1:0-16896 GCF_034860625.1 Lamprobacter sp. | reverse complement strand
GCCATCTGCACGCCCTCTGCGACGGCATGGCCAATCCACCCAACTGGCAGGTGGTGCTCAAGGCCGATGCCGCCGATCCTGGGAGTGTTGACTGGTCACGTCTGCAGGGGCTGGTCCGTCGCGTCCTGCCGGCGATGGCCGACGAGCTGAAATCCGTTGAGCGTCCGGTCCTGCTCACCGATGTCGGGCTCATCGCCCGCTACGGGCTGATCGACAGCTGGCTCGGGGAGCTGCGTCGTCATTTACAGGAAGACCCTCAGGCACAGTCTCTCTTGCTACTCACCGTCAATGAGACCGCCACTCCGGGTGCAGTGATCGAGGGTGTGAGCGTTCCGAGTGGGGCCGGTAGCCGCGAGTTTGTGCATATTCCAGGCGTCTGGCTTCAGCCAGCGACGGCCGAGGCATCATGACGTCGATGCAGATCGCACAAGAGGCCAGTGAATCAGCCGCGCATCCAGCTTGAGCGAACTCACACTCACGGCTACACTTGTTGAAAAATTCAACAATCCTGTGGAGCAATGAATCGTCCATGGCCACCATGAACTTCAGCATCCCAGATGAGATTCGGGACGCCTTCAACCGCGAGTTCTCCGCCCAGAACAAGAGCGCCGTGATCGCCCGTCTGATGCAGCAGGCGATCGCGGAAGCTGAGCAACAGCGTCGGCGCCAAGCGGCCTTCGAGCAACTAACGGCGGCGCGCGTTGAGCGGCCCGCGATAACCGATACGACGACCCGCGCGGCACGTGAAGCGGACCGACCCTGATGTCTGCATGACCCACCCTCATGATCTTGGTCATCGACGCCAGCGTCATCATCAAATGGCTCTTCCAGGATCCCGAGCGCGAAGCCAACACCGAGCAGGCGACCGCGCTGATGGCGGCTGTCGCACGCGGTGATCTCACCGTTGTGCAGCCGCCGCACTGGCTAATCGAGGTCGCGGCCGTCATGGCGCGCGAGACGCCTGATCACGCTCAGCGGGACCTCGCGCTGCTGGAGGCCATGGCGCTTCCCGTTCGCGGCGATGCCCCTGTGCTGACACGCGCTTGCACGCTGGCCATCGATCTCGGGCATCACCTCTTCGATACCCTCTATCACGCGGTGGCGCTGGAATCGAAGGCCTGCCTCATCACCGCAGACGACCGTTACCACCGCAAGGCCGAGGCGCTGCCGGCCATTCGGCTTCTACACGACTGGGATGGCTGAGCCTGCCGCCCTGACGACCGGCCCCAAGCACCTGTGATCGCACAAGGATAACGAGACCCGCATGATCCAACCCCAACATCTGCTCGCCGACCTCCAAGCCCTGCTGCCCAAGCTGGAGCAGGACATCCTCAGATACAGCCAGACCCAGCCCGAGCTGGAGGCGCACCTCAAGGCCGAGTACGCCAAGGCCACGGAGGCCAAGCGCACCGCCGAGCACTTCGTCGCCTGGCGCGAGGCGCAGATCACCCAAGCTGCGGCGGCCTGGGTGCTGACCTGCGTCTTCGTGCGCTTCCTGGAGGACAACCGGCTTTTGGAGATGCCGATGATCTCTGGGCCGGCGGCCGAGTCAGGGCAGGGCGCGCTGCAGCAGGCCAAGGACCGGATGACGGTCTACTTCAACGAGCACCCGACCCAGGCCGAGCGCGACTACCTGCTCGCCGTCTTCACCGAGCTGGAGCAACTGCCGGCGCTGGCCGAGCTGCTCGACCGCGCCCACAACCCGCTCTGGCGCCTACCGCTCTCGGCCGACGGCGCCAAGGCCCTGATCGACTTCTTCCAGCGCCTTGATCCCGAGACCGGTGCCATCGTCCACGACTTCACCGACGACCGCGCCGAGGGCGGCTGGGACACCCGCTTCCTCGGCGACCTCTATCAAGACCTCTCCGAGAGCGTGCGCAAGCGCTATGCCTTGCTGCAGACCCCGGAGTTCGTCGAGCGCTTCATCCTCGACTACACGCTGGAGCCGGCCCTGTCCGCCTTCGGCCTGCCGGGGCTCAAGCTGATCGATCCGACCTGCGGCTCGGGACATTTTCTGCTGACCGGTTTCGAGCGCCTGTTCAATGCCTGGCAGCAGCGCGAGCCCGCGACCAACGCCCGCGCCCTGGCCCAGCGCGCGCTCGATGCCATCCACGGCGTCGACATCAACCCCTACGCGGTCGCCATCGCCCGCTTCCGGCTGCTGATCGCGGCGATGAAGGCGGCTGGCAGCCAGCGGCTCAAGGACGCGCCCGACTTCCACTTCAACCTCGCCGTCGGCGACTCGCTGCTGCTCGGGCGGCGGCACGAATGGGAGGGTCAGGCCCTGCAGAGCGACCTGCTCGACGACCCGCTCGCGCACTGCTTCGAGGTCGAGGACAAGGCCAAGCTCGAGCGCATCCTCGGCCAGCGTTATCAGGTCGTCGTCGGCAATCCGCCCTACATCACCGTCAAGGATAAGGCGCTCAATCAGGCCTATCGGGATCGGTATCCGACCTGTCATCGCCAGTATTCGCTCGGCGTGCCCTTCACCGAGCGCTTTTTCGATTTGGCGCTGTCGGGCGCTGATGGGATGTCATCCGAGAGGCATGCCGGCGAGCAGACCGGCGATCCGGCTGCAGCGCCAGCGACGCGCCCAGCCGGCTTTGTCGGCCTGATCACCGCTAACAGCTTCATGAAGCGCGAGTTCGGCAAGAAGCTGATCGAGGACTATCTGCCGAGCAAGGATCTCACTCATGTGATCGATACCTCCGGCGCCTACATCCCTGGGCATGGGACGCCGACGGTAATCCTGCTCGGGCGCAACCGTCGGCCCGCGACCGAGCAGTTGCGCGCGGTGCTCGGGATTCGCGGCGAGCCGAGTACGCCGGAGGATGCGGGGCAGGGGTTGGTGTGGCGGTCAATCGTGGAGCTGCTGGAACGGCCGGGGAGTGAGAATGCGTTCGTCAGCGTTGTGGATCAGGAGCGGGAGCTGTATGCGCGCCATCCTTGGAGTGTTGGGGGTGGCGGCGCCGTTTCCCTTTACGAAGTCCTTGGTCAGCATGGCAGGCCATTGCAGTCGCTTGTCATGCTAATCGGATTCGGAGCGATTACACGAGAAGACGAAGTTTTTGTCGTTCCAAAAGGGAGTGGCAAGCGTTGGGGGCTGGACAGTTGCGCAGTGTCACGTTATGGCTATGGAGAGGCAGTGCGAGACTGGAGCGTCCAAGAGCTTCCTGATGTTGTCTTTCCATATGACCTATCGGGAACGATTACGCCAAGCCTGCTTGGCAGATATCTCCAGGTTCTTTGGCGTTATCGGACGCAACTCTGGCTGCGACAAGGAAAGGGATTCAAGACAAAGAAGGAGCAGGGTGGCGAGTATTTCGAGTATTCGATGTTCTATCCGGAGCGCCATTTCGCACCCTTCAAGATCACCTTCGCCTTCGTCGCCACCCACAATCATTTCGTCCTTGACCGGGGCGGCAAGGTCTTCAATCGTACCGCGCCGGTCATCAAGCTCCCCGCCGAGGCGAGCGAGGACGACCATCTGGCTCTGCTGGGTCTGCTCAACAGCTCCATTGCTTGTTTCTGGGGGCGTCAAACCTTTTTCCAGAAAGGCGGCTTCGGTGACGGCAAGTGGGAAGAGCGACAGGAATGGGATGGAACCAAGCTCAAGACGTTTCCAATTCCTGCCGACCCCGAAGCCAAGGCCTGCGCCCTCGCAACAGCCCTCGACCAGTCGGCCCAACACCTGGCCGACCTGGACCCAGCCAAGATCCTCTCGACCCAATGGACCGACCTGGATCTCCCCGCGATGCTCGACCAGGCCCAAGCCCAAACCGAGTCCATCGCACGCCAGATGATCGCGCTCCAGGAAGAGCTCGACTGGCTCAACTATCGGCTCTACGGTCTGACCGACGCCGATCTCTGCCACATCAGCACCCCACCCGAGATCCGCCTCGGCGAGCGCCCGTTCGAGATCCTGCTCGGCCGCCGCCTGGCCGCCGGCGAGACCCAGACCACCTGGTTCCAGCGCCACAAGAGCACCCCGATCACCGCGATCCCCGACCACTGGCCAGCCGACTACCAGGCGCTGACCGAGCGCCGGCTGCAGGCGATTGCCGACAACCGCTGGATCAAGCTGGTCGAGCAGCCCGAGTACAAGCGCCGCTGGAACCGCGAGCCCTGGGCCAACCGCCAGCGCCGCGCCCTGCGCGACTGGCTGCTGGACCAGTTGGAAGCGCACTGCCGAGGCGCGGAGCAGGGCGGGTCCGCGCCGCCGACCCTGCTCACCGTCGCCCAGCTCAGCGAGCGCGTCCGCCACGACGCCGCCTTCCAGCAGGTCGCCGCGCTCTACACCGGCAGCGACACCTTCGACGCCCGCGCCCTGGTGGCCGAGCTGGTCGAGGCCGAGCAGGTGCCGCAGATGGCCGCCGCGCGCCTCAAGCCCAAGGCGATGCCGAAGTTCCGCGCCTGGCAGGAGACCTGGGACCAGCAGCGCGCCGAGGATGCCATCGACGCCCGCACCCAGCTCGATCACACCGATCCCGACTCTCTGACCGAGGACGCCGCCAAGGCGCTCAAGGCGCGCGAGATCGGTACCATCCCGCTGCCACCCAAATACGCAGCCGCCGATTTTCGCAAGTCGAGCTATTGGAGCCTGCGTGGCAAGCTCGACGTCCCCAAGGAGCGCTTCTTCAGCCTGCCCGGCGCCGAGCGCCCCGGCGACAGCACCCTGGTCATCGGCTGGGCCGGGCTGGATCATCTGCAGCGCGCCCAGGCCATCGCCGCCTGGACCCTCGAGCGCAAAGAGCAGGACGGCTGGGACGCCGCGCAGCTCAAGCCGCTGCTGGTCGCGCTCGATGAGCTGATCCCCTGGCTCAAGCAATGGCACAACGCCATCGACCCCGAGTTCGGCGAGCGGCTTGGCGACTATTACGAGGGCTTCCTGCTCGAAGAGCTGCGCCAGTTGGAGCTGTCACGCGACGAGTTGCTGGCCTGGGAGCCGGCGGCAGTCACGCGCGGTCGACGACGAACCCGCTGAGTGATGCAATCGTTCCTGTCATCACATCCACAGGCGCTCAAACGATCGGAGGGTCGAGGGCATGCAGACACAAACGGTACCTGGCTATCGCTTCGAGGACTATCTGGCGATCGAGCGCGAGGCGATCGACGCCAAGCACGAGTATGTGGCTGGCGAGGTCTTCGCCATGACCGGCGGCAGCTATGAGCACAGTCTGATTGCCGCCAATATCACTGGCGAGCTACGACAGCAGCTGAAAGGCGGCACCTGCAGTGTGCTCACCAGCGACATGCGTATCCGCATCGAGGCCGCTGATGTCTGCGCCTACCCGGACCTCAGCGTGCTCTGCGGCGAGCCGGTCTTCCATGACGCGCGCCGCGATGTACTGACCAATCCGACGCTCATCGCCGAGGTGCTCTCGCCTTCGACCGAGGCTTATGACCGCGGTGGCAAGTTCGCGCACTATCGGCGCCTGCCGAGCCTGCGTCATTATCTGCTGATTGCCCAAGACCAGGTTTCGGTGGATGTCTTTACACGTCTGCCGGATGGGCGCTGGATGCTCGACGCCTATGATGACCTGGACGCAGAGATTCCGCTGGACGCCTTGGGGGTGCAACTTTCAGTGCGGGATTTCTATGATCGGGTTTTGTTTGAATCAGACGATCCTGCAGATCAACCCTGAGTCGCCGAGGAGGACCCATCACATGTACGCCCAACAGGATTCCCCCAGGCTCAGCGTCGAGGCCTATCTCGCCGGCGAGCAGGACGGCGAGCTGCGCCATGAATATATCGACGGTCAGCTCTACGCGATGACCGGCGCGAGCCGACAGCATGGCTTGATCGTCTCTAATCTGGTCGCGGGGCTGAGACCACTGATCCGTGGTCGTGGCTGTCAGCTCTTTGCCAATGCTATGAAGGTGCGTTTGCGAATCGCCGAGCAGGACATCTTCTATTACCCGGATCTGCTGCTGAGCTGTGATGCGGAGGATCGCGAGACCTACTATTGCACCAAGCCCTGCGTGATTGTCGAGGTCTTGTCCGAATCGACCGAGCGGATCGATCGGCGCGAGAAGTTCCTGGCCTATACGACCCTGCCGAGCCTGCAGGATTATCTGTTGGTGAGCCAGACGCGGCGCGAGGTCTGGCACTACCGACGCTCGCAGGATTGGGCCGCGGAGGTGCTGAGCGATGGGGATCTCAGTCTTGACTGCCTGGAGATCAGGCTATCGCTCGCTTCGCTCTACGAGGAGATCGACGGGCTCGGCTGAGCGGCAATCATTGCAGACCATAGAGACCACGAAGGCGAAAGGACAAAACGGCTGAACGACGCATGACGCTGATCAAAGACCTCATCCACATCCCCGAGCGCGTTCAGCGCGGGGACTTCGTGCTCAACCTGGCCAGTGGGCTGGAGGCCGAGGCCATCGAGCAGACGCTCAAGGACTATGTGGTCACGCCACAGCTCGCGCGCTGCTTCGAGGACGCGCTGAGCTTCGTCAAGAGCACCGTCGACAGCCAGCAGAACCGCAACAAGGGCGCCTATCTGCACGGCAGTTTCGGCACCGGTAAGTCGCACTTCATGGCGGTGCTGAACCTCCTGGTGCAGGGCAACCCCCAGGCCAGGGCGATCCCGGAATTGGCCGCGTCAGTGGCCAAGCACAGCGACTGGATGCAGAGCCGCAACATCCTGCTCGTGCCTTATCACATGATCGGCGCGGCGAGCATCGAGTCCGGCGTGCTCGGCGGCTATGCTCGGCACATCCGCAAGCGGCACCCGGATGCGCCGGTACCCGGCTTTTACATGAGCGGCCGGCTGTTCGAGGATGCTCAGAGGATGCGCGGGCACCTGGGCGACGAGCGTTTCTTCGCGGCGCTGAATGCCGCGAGCGCGGCCGCCAGCGACGCCGGTCTGAGAAGCGGTCCCGGAACCGGTTTAGGAGCCGATGTGGGATCTGGTCTGAGCGCCGAGGGGGGATTTGCCAGCGGGGATGACGGCTGGGGCGATGCGGCGGCTGGCTGGGATGCGCAGAGCTTCGAGGCGGTGGTGTCGGGTCAGATCGGGGGCCAGGCCGGCGAGCATGACCGCGATCGGCTGGTGAGCGATCTGGTCGGAACCCTGTTCCGCTCCTTCGCCGACCTCGCCAACACCCAGGGTGGCGGTTACCTCGAGTTCGATGAGGGCCTGCGCGTGATGACGCGCCATGCCAAGGCGCTCGGCTATGACGCCGTGATCCTGTTCCTCGACGAGCTGATCCTCTGGCTCGCCAGTCGACTGTCCGACCAGAACTTCATCAACACGCAGATCCAGAAGGTCGTCAAGCTGGTCGAGACCGGCATCCCGCGCGAGCTGCCGCTGGTGAGCTTCATCGCCCGCCAGCGCGACCTGCGCGAGTTCGTCGGCGACCAATACAGCGGGGTCGAGCAGGAGATCCTGAGCGACTCGCTGAAGTACTGGGAGGGGCGCTTCCACACCATTACCCTGGAAGACCGTAACCTGCCGGTGATCGCGCAACGCCGTCTGCTCAAGCCCGTGAGCGCGGCCGCCCAGGGCCAGATCGAGACCGCCTTCGCCCAAACCGAAAAGATGCGCGAGGAGGCCTTCAACCTGCTGTTGACCAGCCAGGGCGACCGCGAGATGTTTCGCGCGCTCTATCCCTTCAGCCCGGCCCTGGTGCAGGCGCTGGTGGCGCTCTCTTCGGCGCTGCAGCGCGAGCGCACCTCGCTCAAGGTGATGCTGATGCTGCTGGTCGAGCAGCGCGAGACCCTGAGCCTCGGTCGGGTGATCCCGGTCGGCGACCTCTACGATGTGATCGCCTCCGAGGCCGAGCCCTTCTCGGAGCAGATGCGACAGCATTTCGACAATGCCCGGCTGTTGTTCGAGCGCAAGCTGGTCCCGCTCCTGGAGCTGGAGCATCAGATGGGGTTCGCGACGCTGCGAGAACGACCCGCGGATGATCCCAAGCGGCAGGCCTTTGACAACGATCTGCACCTGCTCAAGACCCTGGTCTTGGCCGCTCTGGTCCCGGAGGTCGAGAGCTTCAAACAGCTCACCGCGACCAAGCTGGCTGCGCTGAACCACGGCACCATCCGCTCGCCCATCCCAGGGCGCGAGGCCGCCACGGTGCTGCAGAAGTGCCGCAAGTGGGCGGGCCAGGTGGGCGAGATCAAGATCTCCGAGGACGCCAACCCGACCATCGGCGTGCAGCTCTCGGGCGTGGATACCGAGAGCATCCTCGAGCAGGCGCGCATCAACGACAACGATGGCAATCGTCGGCGGTTGGTGCGGGAGATGGTCTTCGATGCCTTTGGCATCCGCGACGACCAACAGCTGTTCGGCAGCGTCGAACACGAGTGGCTCTGGCGCGGCACCCGCCGACGGGTCGAGGTGCTGTTCCAAAACATCCGCGAGATCACCGACGACCACCTCTTTGAATCGCGCGATGACCAATGGAAGCTCATCATCGATTTCCCGTTCGACACCGGCACCTACTCGCCGACCGATGATCAGGCACGGGTGCGTAATGCCGAGGCGGCCGGCGTGCAGGCGCAGACCCTCTGCTGGTTGCCGCACTTCCTCAGCCAGGGTGCCCAGAAGAACCTCGGCAAGCTGGTCGTGCTCGAGGAGATCTTAAAGAGCGAGGACAGCTTCAACCGCTACAGCCGGCATCTGAGCCCACAGGACCGCGCAAGCGCCCGTACCCTGCTCGACAACCAACGCAGTCAGCTCCGTCAGCAGCTCAAGGACACCCTGATGGGGGCTTACGGCGTGGCTCAGGACCTGCCCGGCTCGCTCGACAATAAGGATCTGCTCGAGTCCCAGCTGATGTCACTGCAGCCGGGTTTCCGCCCGCGCCCGCCACAGGGCACCACCATGGCCAAGGCGTTCGAGCAGGTGCTAGGGCAGGCGTTGGCCTTTCAGTACCCGGACCACCCCGAGTTCGACGGCGAGGTCCGGTTGACCGACCTGGGCAAGGTCTTCACCGAGCTGCGGCGTGCGATCCATGCCGCGCATGGGCGCATCGACGTGGACACTCCGTTGCGGCCGCTGATGCGCCAGATCGCCCAGCCGCTCAAGCTCGGTGAGATGCACGAGCGGCATTTCATCTTCAAGGAGGACTGGCCGCAGCATCTAGCGCGCGATGCTGCCCAATCTGGGAGCGGCACGGGCGCCGACGTGACCGTCGCGGCACTGCGCGCCGCCATGGACAGACCGCACTCACGTGGTCTGCCGACGATGGTCCAGAATCTGCTGATCCTGGTCTTCGTCGAGCACGGCCAGTACGCCTTCACCTTCCACGGCGGGCCTTTTGACGACGTAAATCTCAAGGACATCGGCGACGATCTGGTGCTCATCAAGCAGGAGCTGGCTGATCCTGAAACCTGGCAACAGGCGCTGGATCACGTCGGCGCTGTGTTCGGCCATGCGAGCAGTCCACTGCGCACGGCTAACAACCAGAACGCGTTGCAGAAGGAGGTCCAGGCCGAGATCGCTGCACGTCTGGAGGACTGTCGCAGCTTGGTCGCAGATCTGACCGAACAGCTCAACGCCCTGGGGCTTGCGGCGACGGGTCACCGGCTGGCCAACGCCAGGCTTGCTGTGCAGTGGATGGAGGATCTGCAGTTGCGCGAGGGGCCGGCCCTAATCGAGGCCCTAGCGGACCTTGAGCCAGTGACCAGTCTGCCGGCCTTGGGTCGCAGCATCATCAGCGCAACGCGGGTGAGCAACGCGCTCACGGATAACAATTGGGAATTGCTGAAAGCCGTCTGGAACACTGGGGAAGGGCTGCGCATCAAGCGCGCCGTCGCTGATGCGCTGGCGGCCGACGAGCTGGTCACCTCGCTCGCGGACGCCCTGAAGCAGGCACAACAGGATGCGACGCGGCTGATTCAGCGCCCGGAGCCAGCAATTGTTCCACCCATCGACCCACCACCGCCGCCAGAGCCATCGAAGGATAAGCGAGTCCTCAAAGAGGACCGCCGCCAGGGTCTGAGTGCCAATGAGGCACGGCGTGTTTTGAGCGAAATCGAGCCGTTACTGGGCGAGGGCGTGACCCTGGACATCAGCTATCAGATCCTCGGGGACGCCAGTGACTGACGCGCTCCCTAGCGCCGTGCTGACCCAGGTGCAGGCGATCTTGGCCAGGGATGCCGAGGCCGATCGCATCGCCCTCTTTTGGCCCGATCCGCTGCCACCGGACGAGCGCTACCACCAGGTCTCGGGCACTGCGCTGCGCCTGATCTATTGCCCCTCCGAGCTGGCGATGCGTGAGCGGCTAGTGACGCACTGCCCGGGCGCGGAGCGTCTGGTGCTGCTGACGCCCTTCGATGAGACCCGCCTCTCGAAGGACGTCCTGGCGCGGCTATGGGGCTGTGAGCCAAAGCGTGTCAGCCCCTGGCGCACCCTGGAGCAACTGCTGCGGGTGCGCCAGATCGACCCGAGGCTTACGACCAAGTCCTACCGCTGGATTGCCGAGGCCCTGGTCGAGGGCTTCGAGCGCTACCGCGGACGCATTCAGTTTGGCGAGGTGCTGGATCTGGAGACGGCCTGGCGCGCCCTGGCCTTGGCTTGGCTGGACTTCCACAACGAGACGCTGGACCTGGATGCACTCTTGGAATGGTCACTCGGCGCCGACGCAGGAGCGGCGGTGGCGGCACTCCCCGAGTCCGTGGCGAAGCATCTTGAGGACTGGCTGGGATCGGCGCTGCGCGGCCCTGGCACCGAACTGGCGGACCTGGTTCTCAGCCTTTGGCAGGAGGGGCACGCCGGCAACATGGTCGCCATCGGCCTTGCATGCTCGGTGCTCTATCGCCCTGGGCTGCAGTCCGACCAAGCGCTGTTCCAGGCCCGCGGCCGCCTGCGCGAGCGCCTGTTCGGCGGCGCGGGTATCACGGATACGGCACTGCAAGACTACGGACGCGCGACGGTCGCCGTGATCGCACGGCATGCCGACATCGGCACCAATCGCGCGCTCGATGCGGCCTTTGATCAAGCGGAGCAGATCCTCGCCAGTGTCGACATGCTGTCGCTGGCCGAGACCTCTGACCTGCTACCGGCGGCCTTTGATCAGCGTCTCGACCGGCTCGCGACAGCGCTGGCGGCGGCGCTCGCCGGCAAGCCAATCGCACCCGCGCTCGAGACCCTCGCTGATCTGCGCCGTCATCGGCTCGCCAAGGTGCGCGGTGAGCAGCTTGCCACGGCCGCGCTTGCGGTGCGGGCCTGTCGCTGGCTGCAGAGGGAGGAGACTGCACCCGCGAACCTGATGGCAGCGGTCCGAGACTCTGTCTCGAACGGAGGCTATGTCGACTGGGCACGCAGTCGGCTCTGGTCGGGCGACGCCCATGAGGGGCTGAGTCGGGTCTATGGCAAGCTGGTGGGCCAGGTGTCGGTCCGCCGTGAGCGCTTCAATGCGCAGTTTGCCGAGTTCCTGCCGGCGATTGCACGAGGCGATCAGGTCAGCCCCTGGATTCAGCCGATCGAGCGGGCACTCGAGGTTCTGGTGGCACCCCTGGCCAAGCAGCAGCCGGTGCTCGTCCTGGTTCTGGATGGCATGAGCCAGGCGGTCTATCGTGAGCTGACGGACGATATGCTCGCCCACGGCTGGGTCGAGCTGCAGCCGGAAGCGCGGCCTGGGAGTCAGACCGGCGGCCAGACTAGCGGCCAGGCTAATGGCCAGCTTAACAGTCAGTTTGATGCTCAGCCCAAGGCTCCCAAGACTTCGCTCAGCGGTGAGACCGCTTCCTGCTGTCTGTTGGCGGCCTTGCCGACGGTCACTCGGGTCAGTCGCTATGCGCTCCTATCTGGCACGCTGGGGGAAGGCAGCAGCGCCGATGAGAAGCGGGCTTTCCCGACCCATGCCACCTTGAAGGCACTGTCATCGACCAAGTTCCCACCACTGCTGCTGCACAAGGCCGACCTCCAGCAGCCCGGCAGCGGCGCCTTGGCCGATGGGGTGCGCGAGCGCATCGCCGGACGCGAGCACAAGGTCGTAGGCGCGGTGATCAACGCGGTGGACGATCAGCTGAGCAGTGGCGCCCAAGTGGCGGTGCGCTGGTCGGTGGCGTCGATCGGTTTGCTGCGTCAGATCCTCGAGGCCGCGCGCGAGTCTGGCCGGCTGCTGATCCTCACCAGCGACCACGGTCACGTGCTGGACCATGACATGGCATTGGTCAAGAGCGCTGGCGAGGCCGAGCGCTTCAAGCCCCTGACCGAGCCCGTCGGGGAGGGCGAGTGTCGGGTCTCGGGCACGCGCGTGGTGGCGCCGGACCACGAAGTCGTGCTGCCTTGGTCTGAGCGCATTCGCTACGCGGCAAAGAAGATGGGCTATCACGGTGGCGGATCGCCCCAGGAGGTCCTGGTGCCCGTTGGGGTCTATCGCAACGCAGGCGATACGAGCGATCTCGTAGGCTGGCGGGAGGTGGCTCGGCAGACGCCGGAGTGGTGGGACCTGGTTGCCGATGCACGACCGGCCCTGCGCCAAGGGTCAGAACCAATATCAGAACCAATCGAACCCGCCGAAGATTTTGTAAAGCGCAGTTCGCCCAACGGAGCTGCTACACCAACGCCACAGGTAACGCTACAGGCACGCAAATCGTCCAAGCGGGATGACCGGACGCTTGATCTCTTCGCGCCGCTGACCGAGCCCGCTGCGACTGAGCCGGTCGAGGAGGACTGGATTGCAGCACTGCTCAGCTCGCCCGTGTACGCACAGATGAAGGCACGCAGCGGCCGGGTGCGCGTCAGCGAGGCGCAGCTGCGAGCACTGCTGAAGGAGCTGGAGGCGGCCGGCGGTCAGCAGATGTCCGCCGCAGTGGCTCAACGGCTCGGCATTCCCGAGCTGCGTCTGAACGGGCTCCTGGCCGGCGTGCAGAAGCTGTTGAACGTCGATGGCTATCCTGTTTTGTCGGTCGATCGGAGTTCCAAAACGGTCCGGCTCGATCTGCAATCCCTGAAGATGCAGTTCGAGCTATGAGCATCAGCCAACAGCGCCGCGCCGACATCATCGACGCGCTGCGGCGCGGTACGGTACCTCAGCACGGACTGGACACCCTGGCCGTCGGGCTCGCGACCTTTGAGGCCGCCTTCGATGCCGAACTCGAGAGCGTCGCCCGTGGGCGCGGTCAGTTCAAGGCCGTGCGCGGTGAGTACGGCAGCGGCAAGACCTTCGTCGCCCGCTGGCTGCGCGAGCGCGCGCATCGGCTGGGCTTTGCCTGCGCGGAGGTCCAGATCTCGGAGACGGAGACGCCGCTGCATCGGCTCGAGACCGTTTATCGCCGCCTGATCGAGCGACTGACGACGACCGACTCACCGTCCGGGGCCTTTCGCAACGTCATCGACGCCTGGTTCTTCGCCCTTGAAGAAGACGTGATCGCCCAGGGCGAGGTCGATTCCAACGACGTTCCAGCCTTGATGCAGGCCACCGATGCGTTGATGGAAAAGCGCCTCGGTGAGGTGGTGCGCGCGGCGCCGGCCTTCGCGCTGACCCTGCGCGCCTATCGCCGCGCGCTGCTCGAGGGACGCGAGGATCTCGCCGACGGCCTGCTGGCCTGGATGGCCGGGCAGCCGAACATCGCCGCCGCGGTCAAGCGCTACGCGAGCATCAAAGGGGACATCGACCACTTCGGCGCCCTGAGCTTTCTGCAAGGCGTGCTGACCATCCTCAAGGATTCTGGCCACCCGGGGCTGCTGCTGGTCCTCGACGAGGTCGAGACCCTGCAGCGTATGCGCGGTGACGTGCGCGACAAGAGCCTGAACGCGCTGCGACAGCTCATGGACGAGATCGACAGCGGCCGTTTCCCGGGTCTCTATCTCGTCATCACCGGGACACCGCCTTTCTTCGACGGACCCATGGGCGTGCAGCGCCTGCCGCCCCTGGCGCAACGCCTAGCGGTGGACTTCGCAACCGAGGCCCGCTTCGACAACCCCCGCGCGGTGCAGATTCGCCTCAAGGGCTTCGATGCGGATGCCCTCTGCGAGGTCGGCCGCAAGGTGCGCGATCTCTATGTGGATGGGAGGGCGGAGGGCTCGCAGTCCGAGCGCCTTCGGCACCTGGTCGACGATGGCTACGTCGCTGACTTGGCCCAGGCCGTCACCGGCGCCTTGGGCGGCAAGGTCGGCATCGCGCCGCGGGTGTTCCTGAAAAAGCTGGTTGGCGAGGTGCTCGATCGCGTCGATCAGCACACCGACTTCGATCCGCGCCAGCATTATGCCCTGACCGTCGGCGATCAGGAGCTGACCGCTGTGGAGCGTGCGGCCCGCTCTGCCCAGTGTGTAGACGACGTTGAAATCGAGCTTTGAGGGGGAAGTGGTCAGTGGCGATTGGTGCGGAGTGATACGCCGGTTGGTCTCAGCCGCTGGTTTTGCCGGGGCAGTGGGAGCGGATGGGTGATCCTTTGCTGCGAATGACCACCTGATGAGCAACTTTGATCTGCTGCATCCGGCGATTCAGCATCACATCGTCAACAGCCTCGGCTGGCGGTCGTTGCGACCGCTGCAATCCGCGGCCATTCCACCCATTTTGGGCGGCGAGCATGCGATTCTCCTGGCCCCCACCGCGGGTGGCAAGACGGAAGCAGCGGTCTTTCCGGTGCTCTCGCGCATGTTGACCGAGCCTTGGGACGGTCTCAGCGTGCTCTACATCTGCCCGATCAAGGCGCTGCTCAACAACCTCGAGCCACGCCTAGACCACTATGCCGGGCTGGTTGGCCGGCGTGTTGCGCGCTGGCACGGCGACGTCAGTCCGGCGCGCAAGGCCAAGCTCGTCGCCGAGCCGCCGGATCTCCTGCTGACGACGCCTGAGTCGCTGGAGGTCACGCTGATCTCGCGGCGGGTCGACCACTGGCGGTTGTTCGCCGCGCTGCGCTGCGTCATCGTCGACGAGATCCACGCCTTTGCCGGTGACGACCGTGGTTGGCACCTGTTGTATCTGCTCGAGCGGCTCAGCCGCATCGCGGGGCGCGAGCTGCAGCGCTTGGGGCTCTCGGCGACAGTCGGCAATCCCGAGCAGCTTTGCGATTGGCTAGCCGGCGGGGCTGGCGCCAATGCCAATCCCGATGCCTATGCTGACGCCAATCCCGACGCCAACGCCGAAGGTGGCGCCGATGCCGCAGCTAGCAACCATGCTTGGGTTAGAGCTGGGGCTGGGGCAGGCAGCTCGCACCGAGTCATCAACCCACCCACGGAGGTCGGACCCGCGCCCGAGGTCGAACTGGACTGGGTCGGCAACCTGCGCAATGCCGCACTGGTCATCTCCCGATTGCATCGCGGCGAGAAGCGCTTGGTCTTCTGTGACAGCCGGGCACGGGTCGAGGAGCTGGCGGTCGAGCTGCGTGCCTTGGGCGTCAACACCTTCGTCTCACACAGCTGCCTAAGCCTGGAGGAGCGCCGTGCCGCCGAGATGGCTTTCAGCCAGGGTCAGGACTGCGTCATCGTTGCGACCAGCACACTGGAGCTGGGGATCGACGTCGGCGATCTGGACCGCGTGATCCAGATCGACGCGCAGGGAACCGTCGCTTCCTTCCTGCAGCGGATCGGGCGGACCGGGCGTCGCGCAGGAACGGCCCGCAACTGCCTGTTCCTGATCACCAAGGAGGAGGCCTTCTTGCCGGCGGCGGCGCTGCTGCAGCTCTGGAGCGAAGGCTTCGTCGAGCCGATCGAGCCGCCAGCACTGCCGCTGCATCTCTTTGCCCAGCAGATCATGGGGCTGACCTTGCAGGAATCCGGCATGACCGCGGCCGATTGGCCGACCTGGCTGGGTCGTCGACCGGGCCTGGAGCGGGTTGAGCTGGGCCTGCTTGCGCAGATCCTCGACTTCATGCACGCGACCGAGATCCTGCATGCCGACCAGGGCCTCATGGGGATCGGCCAGTCCGGCGAGCGCCAGTTCGGTGCCAAGCACTTCATGGCGCTGTTCTCGGTCTTCGTCAGCCCGCCCTCGGTCAAGGTCTTTCACGGGCGCCAGGAGATCGGCGAGGTCCATCAGTCGACCTTTATCCTGAGAGAGGAGGGACCCGCTGTACTCACGCTCGCAGGACGTTCCTGGGCGACCAAATATGTCGACTGGCCGCGGCACAAGGCCTATGTGGAGCCGACCGAGCTGCGTGGACGCTCGCAGTGGCTCAGTGCTGGCCAGCCGCTCCAGTTCGCGCTCTGTCAGGCGGTGGCCCGTGTCCTCGCGCGCGATGATCCGCCGGTCGCTTTCTCACGCCGTGCACTGGAGCATATGGACGGATTGCGTGAGGTTTTCGACTGGGTCGAGCCCGGCAAGACCTTCCTCATCGCCTACGCGCACGACAGCCTCCTGTGGTGGACCTTCTCCGGTCGGCTCATGAATGCCGCGATTGCCAATGCGTTGGCTGGCGAAGCGAGCAAGGTCAGTGCGGATAACCTCGCGATCAGCTTTAGTGGCACCGTCGACCTGGAGTCGCTGAAGGACGCCATTGCCGAGAAGGTCTTAAGCGAGCATGCCGAGCTTAAACTACCGCTCGATGAGGACTTCATCGCCGAGCTGAAGTTCAGCGAATGCTTACCGCCGGCGATGCGGGAGCTGGAAATCGCAGCGCGCTATGACTGCTCTGAGTCGATTGCCGTGCTGCGCCATCAGCCGTTGGAGACGTTTTTTGTGTCAACCCAACGAACCAGGTAAAACCTAGCGAGCGCGAATCGCCGGAGGCTCATTGTGGGTTTTGAGGACATGCGAAGGTCAGGCGTTTGACTCAACGCGCTCTGTTCCGATGTGCCGCCTCAACGACTTGATCGACGGGAGAAATGCGACGACGAAGTCCGACGGATGCGTTGGCCGTACGTCGTTGATTGTCCACGCTGTGGTTCCAACAAGGTCGTCAAGCGTGGCCGCAACCACCGACACAGGGCCTGTCGCCGCTACACCTCTCTTCTTGGGCAGTCGAACTCACGCTGAGAGACTGTCCAGGAAGGG
>NZ_JAYESN010000088.1:0-16971 GCF_034860625.1 Lamprobacter sp. | reverse complement strand
CAGACTAAGGGTTGTGCAAGTCTTTTTTTCGGCGGTCCAATTGATCGGTCGTCGGCAGGCAGGCTCAGAGTGTCTTCAGATACTCCAGCAGCGCACGGCGCTCTTGGTCATCGAGCAGATCGCCGTAATCGTGCCCCTGATTGCCATAGCCGCGGCGGCTGGTGTCATAGACCCATTTCTGTTCATCAAGGCTCGCAAATTGCTCTCGGCCCTGCCCTAGCCGCTCATGGCGCCAGCCCAAAGCTGCTTGGTCGTAGGCTGGGCTCGCGCTCTCGAAACGCCAGTAGGTTGGACGCTCGCGCGTGTCGAGCAGCGCCGCCAGCGTTGGCACCGCACCGTTGTGCAGGTAAGGCGCCGTCGCCCAGACGCCATCCAAGGGCGGCGCCACATAGCCGAGCCCTGGCTGGGCCTCCGCGTTGCGGCCGTAGAACGAGGTATTGAACCAACGCGCGAAACGCTCTGTGTGCCGATAGGCTTGCTCGGCCATGGCCGGGTCGGTGCCGACCTCATCGAGCGCAACCAGCTCGTTAGGATAACGTTCCCGCTCACCGTAACGCCCATGACAGTCGCTGCATTCTCTGTTGAACAGGCGCTCGCCCTCGGCGGCCAGTTCGGCATCGACCGGATAGGGATAGACCGGCGCCTCCAGCGTCGCCAAGTAGGCGCGCACGTCCTTGAACCAGGCATCGATCTCGCGCGCCTCGGCGACCGAATCCGTGCAAGTGGTCGAGGCTAGCATCATGTAGCCAACATGATCGCCACGCCCCTCAGCGTTGTAGAACATCGCGTGCTTCTTGCCGAGGTTCCACCAGGGCGGCACACTTGCGGGCAGAACCTCAACAGAAGGCGGCGGCAACAGCGGTTCATCGGACCAGGCCAGCGTTTCCGGGTCGCGATGCGCCATCAATGCCAATGTGATGGCCTGCGCCGGGTTCGCGCCGATGGTATCGGTCATCGACCAAGGCGCGATGGCTCCGATGCGATCTGCCCAGCGCTGCCATTCCGCCGCCTCGGCATCAGTGTCGACATAGGCCCCGGCACCCTCTACCGCCATCACCGGATCGGCGGTGAAGTCGAGAAACTCGTTACCGAGGCCGATGACGAGCTCACCATTCAGCGGTGCGGCATGACAGCCGAGGCAGTTACTTGTGACCAGCTCCACGCCGCTCTCGGCGGTGAACGCGGTCAGCGCGTAGGGGAGCTCAGCGTTGCGCCCGCGCCGCCCGGCTAGCACATAGTCGGATGCTGGATCAAAGGTCTCGGCCTCGGTTGCTGCGACATAGGCGTCATAGGGCAAACCGCAGGTCACCACCGCGCGGTTGACCAAGACGTCATAACCTGCCTGCGGATCACCAGGGCGTTGTGGGGTTTCAGGGATCGGCCCAGGCGCTGCCTTGGTTACCGCCACCGGCTTGTCGCGATCACAGCCGGTCAGAGACCCCAAGCTGATGAGCAGGATCGCGCCGGCGAGCCAGTGGCGATGACGCCGAATCTCGATCTTCGTTAACACTCGCAATGGTCCTTTGGTCACTGCATTGCTGCGTTGATGACAGCCTCTCTGCAAAAACACCGACAGCCCAGAGATCACTCAGGTTCCAACAAGCTTGCTCAGGTTCCAACAAGCTTACCTTCCGCATAGCCATTGAGATCCATTCGCCCCTGACCGCCGATCCTTTCTGTGCCGCGCCGCCCCCTCAGTTCAACCGCGCCCCGCCAGAGCTGGCCGCCTTGGGTCCATGCTAAGGTGGTGACCCCTGAGGCCAGATCGTCAAACAGCGGTCGGATCTCCAGCTCGATCCCCTGCGACGGGATCAACAGCCGCCACTCAAAGGGATAAGAGACGCCACCTTCGGTCACCCATCCGGCGTCCGTTGGCGCCAGCGTCAGATCTCGCCGCTGCAAGCCCCGTTGCTCGCCAGCGGCGTCGATCAGCACACAGCTGGGGATCGCTGTCCCGCCGCCGCGACGCCGACGTAGATGGAAACAGGCAAGCTCCGAGCCGTCATCCAGCTGCAACTGAAAGCGATTCGCCACCAACTGCCCGCGCCCGCCAGACAGCGCCTCTGACAAAGCGCCCCAGCCATGATCGAACCATCCCAAGCCCTGCAGCTGATGTTCGATCCCATCCGTGCGCAGACTTCCCGACACCGCCAACCGCGTCTGACTATAGAAACGCGAAGGTGCCGATTGGCTCTGAGGCGCCGAGCCCGCTGAGGTCTGCAGATCCAGCACCACCGGCGGCTTCAGGGATGACAGTTCCAGTTCCAGATCAACCCCATTCGCCTCCGCTCGGAGTCTCAAGACCCCCTCCGTCGGACGCGACAGTGCCCACTGCTCAACCCAGACGCGCTCAACCCCGGCCTCGTCCGTCCCGGCACCAGCGAGCTCGAGTGCCGCGCGACTCAGTCGTTGCTCGCGCAGCGCGACCGACTTCAGCTCGCCGCCGGCTGCCACGGCCAAGTCAGCGGCAAAGAGGCTGTGCGCCGCCAGTGCCGATGACCGCTGCTGGAGACCTTGAATCAAGTCAAGCCGCGCGAGACTCAGCCGCACCGCAACCCGCTGCCCGTCCTCATCCTGCAGTAGCGCATTCAGCTCCCACAGCTCAGCGCCTGCCTCGGGATGGGCACCATGATCCTGAGGGAAAGCCATGGGCTCGCTGGTCGCTGCACGGGTAGCAGCGACCGCTGGCATGCGCCCAGCGTCTAAATCGGCGTCCAAATCAGCGTCTAAATTCGCAAGCGCCGCTGCCACCGCTGCCGCGTCAAGACCGCCGGTCACAGACATGGACGGCCGCGGCCACAAGGCATAGGCTAGGGCTGCCAGCACCAACAACCCGAGGGGCAACGCCAGCCAACGCATCAGGAGATGCGATCCTGAGATCGAGAAGCCTGAGATCGGGGTGTCATTTAGCGCACCCGCGCCCGTTCATACTCGGCCACTGCTCGCGGCATGGCCTGCTCCAAGGCTGCAATTCGCCGCTGATCCAGCGGATGCGTGCTCAAGAACTCGGCCGGCGCCCCGCCCCGCTTCGCGTTGTAGGCTGCAAACCGCTGCCAAAACCCGATCGCCTCTCGGGGGTCGTAGCCTGCCCGCGCCATGTACAGCAGACCCAACTCGTCGGCCTCCAACTCCTGTGTCCGCGAGTAGGGCAGCATCACACCCAACTGACTGCCGATCCCATAGGCCTGCATGATGAGATCGCGGGACGCCCCAGCCTCATTGCCCAAGGCCGCGGACAGCCCTGCTCCACCCAACTGCACCAGGAGGTCGTGCGACATCCGCTCTGCGCCGTGACGCGCCACCGCATGCGCCACCTCATGCCCGATCACCGTTGCCAACCCGGCTTCATCCTTGGTGATCGGCAAGATGCCAGTATTCACACCCACCTTGCCGCCAGGCAGGGCGAAGGCATTCGGCGACTCGTCTTTGAACAGCACGAACTCCCAGCGCGCATTCGGCAGCGGCGCCACCTGGCTGATCCGCCCACCAACCTGTTGCAACATGGCGGCCTCCTTGCCCCTCGTCACCAGCGGTTGCTGCTGCTTGATCTGCTGAAACGCCTGCAGCCCTAGCTGAGCCTCCTCGACCGGACTCACCAGCAACAGCTGCCGCCGGCCGGTTTCCGGCGCGGTGGCGCAAGACAGCAGCGTGAGGCTAAAGATGCACGTCATCAACAGCAGGGTCAAAGGCCGCAGTCCAAGCCCCCCTGTTCTCATATCGCGCGTCGTTGACTCAATCATGATTCGCCTCGCTTTCGACCCTTAACACCTGATCTGTGTTTTCAACGTCCACCGACAGACCGATCGGAGTGATGCCACAACCCTGGGTTCCCTGCGCCCCGTCACTGAATCCCATCACTGAATCCCATCAGTTAGCCCGTCACTGAGACTTGCACTCAAGGTCGAATCTCGATCGGCGTACCATCCAGGGTGTAACGCCAGATTTCCTCGATCGCGAGATTCGAGACCGCAACGCAGCCCTCGGTCCAATCCTCGTAGCGGACCAGATCAGCCAACGCCGGATCGACCCGCCGTCTCGGCTCGCCATGGATCATGATCGCCCCACCTGGCCTGTCGCCACGCGCCGCTGCCCGAGCGCGATCCTGAGCGTTGGGATAGGAGATATTGATCGCCTTGGTAAAGCGGCTGTTCGCGTTGCGCCAGTCGAGCAGATAACGCCCCTCGGGCGTGCGGCCGTCACCTTCGCGCTCTTTATGGCCCTCTGGTGCGAAGCCGAGCGAGATGCGATAGGTGCGAAACGGCTTGCCATCGCGCATCAGATAGAGTCGCCGTTGGCCCTTCTTGACCAACACTTCATCGGCCAACAGCGGTGCCGACGGTCGGACGGCCAACGCGGGCGCATCAATGGCCTGCCGAGCACCGCAGCCAGGCAGCACCGACATCGCTGCGACTGAGGCGCTGAGCCCGAGCACGCCGATGACCGTGAGGCCAAAGCGCGCCAGCCAACCAGCGAGCGCAGTGAGATCCAATGTCGGAATCCACCCATCAAAGATGTAAAAGATGAATTTGAGAGGTTTTAGGAGAGATCAACTGCGTGCCGCTTCAGATCCGCCAGATCGCAGATCTCAAGCGCACGCTCATGCGTGCTGCGCAGCGCCACTCGGGGTGCACATCCTGCCTCCAGCGCCTCCTGCCAGCGCGCGGCGCACAGGCACCAGCGATCACCGGGCTTCAGACCCGGAAAACCGAAGGCCGGCATTGGCGTCATCAGGTCATTGCCACGCGACCGCGAGTATTCCAAAAACTCAGGCGTCACCCGCGCACAGAGGGTATGCGAGCCCAGATCTTCAGGCCCGGTCTCGCAGGCACCATTCCGCGTGAACCCGGTCATCGGCTCGATCGAACAAAGTTCGAGTGGCTCTCCCAGAACATTGCGGGCCTCGGACATCAAACGATTCCCCCTATTGGCTTAGATTTTGCCGCTGATATGACGTGCCAATGCCTTTAGCACAAGAGCGCACAGAGGCACATCAGGCCGCAGAAGCCCATCAAGAGACTTGAGTGGCTCCGCATCGGCTGCGCCGGCAATGGTAATATCAAAGGCATTCGATCAACAGGAGCACGATGACCATGGCCTACGAACAGATCCAGGTGCCCACCACCGGCGAGCCGATTCGCGTTAACCCCGACCAGGGCATCGAGGTCCCAGACCAGCCCATCATCCCCTACATCGAGGGCGACGGCATCGGCGTCGACATCACTCCCGTGCTGAAAAAGGTCTTGGATGCGGCTGTCAGCAAGGCCTATACAGGAAAGCGGCAGATCGCCTGGATGGAGATCTATGCTGGCGAGAAGGCGACCAAGATCTACGGCCCCGATGTCTGGCTGCCGGATGAGACTCTTGAGGCCGTGCGTGACTATGTGGTCTCGATCAAAGGCCCGCTCACCACGCCGGTCAGCGGCGGCATTCGCTCGCTCAATGTCGCACTGCGCCAGCGGCTCGACCTCTATGTCTGCCTGCGGCCGGTGCGTTACTTCCAGGGCACGCCGAGCCCATTGAAACGCCCTGAAGACACGGACATGGTGATCTTCCGTGAGAACTCGGAAGATATCTACGCCGGCATCGAATGGCCAGCCGGCTCTAACGAGGCCAAGACCCTCATCGACTTCCTGCAAGACCAGCTCGGCGTCACCAAGATCCGATTCCCGGCCAGCTCCGGCATCGGCATCAAGCCGGTCTCGAGCGAGGGCACCAAGCGCCTCGTGCGCAAGGCGATCCAGTACGCGATCGATAACCAGCGCGATTCGGTGACCCTGGTGCACAAGGGCAACATCATGAAATTCACCGAGGGCGCCTTCAAGGATTGGGGCTACGAGCTGGCGCGCGAGGAATTCGGTGCCGAGCTGATCGACGGCGGCCCCTGGTGCCGCTTCAAGCATCCAACCAGCGGCAAAGAGATTGTCATCAAAGATGTGATCGCCGACGCCTTCCTGCAGCAGATCCTGCTGCGTCCGAAGGACTACGACGTGATCGCCACCCTCAACCTCAACGGCGACTATATCTCTGATGCCCTCGCCGCTCAGGTCGGCGGTATCGGCATGGCACCCGGCGCCAATCTCTCGGACAGCGTCGCCATGTTCGAGGCCACCCACGGCACGGCACCTAAATACGCCGGCAAGGATCAGGTCAACCCTAGCTCTCTGCTGCTCTCGGGCGAGATGCTGCTACGTCACCTCGGCTGGACCGAGGCAGCGGACTTGGTGGTAGCAGGCATCGAAGGCGCTATCGCCGCCAAGACCGTGACCTACGATCTCGAGCGGCTGATGGAGGGCGCGACCAAGCTTAGCTGCTCGGCCTTTGGTGATGCCGTCATCGCCAAGATGGGCTAACTGTCATGGCGCGGCGCCACACCGGAAGATGATGCGTTTGTGATGCAAGCGATGCCTCAGGCGACTCGACCCATCCCGGCTAGCCGGGATGGGTCTCCTGATGACGGTTGATGAGCGGTCGCCCTTCCTCGCTGGCGAATCTGACGCTGCGACTACTGCAGCGCGCGCTGCACCGTCGCGGCATGCAGCCCTTTCGGCCCTTGTGAGACCTCAAACTGAACCTTCTGCCCCTCTTTTAAGGTCTTGTAGCCATCCATATCGATCGACGAGAAGTGCACAAACACGTCCTCGTCGCGTCCATCAGGCTTGACGAAGCCATAGCCTTTGGCATTGTTAAACCATTTGACGATGCCTGTGATCATCTGAAACTCCTCCACGACTGCTTGCTTTGGTTGGTTGTTCAGCTTGTTCTTATCGGCCGGGCCGTCGCTGAACGACCCCGCACTGGACACACCCTTTCGCACAGAGATCAACGGGTGGTGCTGAACAAGTATAGTTGTCCATCCCGCTCGGTCAATCTTGGGGCCGCACTGGCAGCGCGGATCTGCAACGCCCCGGCAATGACCGATGCGCAGAGCACAGGACGCCAAAGCATTGCTGATGCGACAGGCGAGATCCGTCGTCGAAAGCGTAGACGTTGACCCCCTGGGGGCTGTATTTTTCGGTCCATGAACCCTACTCACTAGAAAGCGCTGGAAGCGTCAAGACAGTACTCTAAACCTTGCGCCGCACGGGTCATGCCGACGGCACAGAATCACACTAGTCAGGTCGATGCCTCACCGATTCACCACAGATTCTCCCCTCAACGCCATCAGCAGCGCTCAGATTCGCCTGTCGAGTCAAGAGGACCATGACGACGGCGCTGGACTGTCGGTTGAAGAGGCGAAACCCGCACTCAAACGCCCACCGCTCTATAAGGTTCTGCTCGTCAATGACGACTACACACCGATGGAGTTTGTCGTGCATGTACTTGAGACCTTCTTCAGCATGTCGCCGGAAAAGGCGACCCAGGTCATGCTGCACGTGCACACGCGCGGCGTCGGGGTCTGCGGCGTTTTCACACGCGACATCGCCGAGACCAAGGTCTCGCAGGTCAATGATTTCTCACGCCAGAACCACCATCCGCTGCTTTGCACGATGGAGGAGGCTTGAGATGCGCCTTGAACATTTTTCTGTCTATATCGAAACGTCCCGGGGTCACAGTCCATGTTGAGCAAAGAGCTTGAATTCACGCTGAACCAGGCGTTCAAAGAGGCGCGGGCGAAGCGACACGAGTACATGACCGTTGAGCACTTACTGCTTTGCCTGATCGACAATCCAGCCGCCGCCAAGGTTCTACGCGCCTGCGCTGCAGACAGCGATAAGCTGCGCAACGACGTCGCCACCTTCATTGAAGAAACCACACCGCTGATCGCCGTGAACGATGAGCGTGAGACACAGCCAACGCTCGGCTTTCAGCGGGTGCTACAGCGCGCCGTGTTCCATGTCCAGTCAGCGGGCAGGAAAGAGGTGACCGGGGCCAATGTGCTGGTCGCCTTATTCAGCGAACAGGACAGTCAGGCCGTCTTTCTCTTGAACCAGCAAGATGTGTCGCGACTCGATGTGGTTAACTATATTTCGCACGGCATCTCCAAGGTGCCGGGCGAAGATCAGGACGACGAACCACAGGCTGAGCCGGACGAGGCACGTAGTGACGAGAAAGAAGCCCCGAGCGCACTCGAGAACTTCGCCACAAACCTCAACGAGATGGCCCGCCAAGGCCGCATCGATCCGCTGATCGGACGTGCTGGCGAGGTCGAGCGCACCGCGCAGATCCTCTGCCGGCGGCGCAAGAATAATCCGCTCCTCGTCGGTGAAGCCGGGGTAGGCAAGACCGCGATCGCCGAAGGACTCGCCAAGAAGATCGTTGATGGCGAGGTGCCAGAGATTCTCGGCGATGCCGTCATCTACGCGCTCGACCTCGGCTCGCTGGTTGCCGGCACCAAATATCGCGGTGACTTCGAAAAGCGCTTGAAGGCGGTGCTCGCCGAGCTCAAGCGCAAGCCACAGGCAATCCTATTTATCGACGAGATCCACACCATCATCGGTGCTGGCGCTGCGTCCGGGGGGGTCATGGATGCGTCTAACCTGATCAAGCCAGTGCTCGCCTCCGGCGAGCTGCGCTGCATCGGCTCCACCACCTACCAAGAGTATCGGGGCATCTTCGAGAAGGATCGCGCACTCGCGCGGCGCTTCCAGAAGATCGATATCAACGAGCCCTCGGTCGAAGAGACCATCGAGATCCTCAAGGGACTCAAGAGTCGCTTCGAAGAGCACCATCAGGTCAGTTATACCAACCCAGCGCTGCGTGCCGCCGCTGAGCTCTCGGCCAAGTACATCAACGACCGGCACCTGCCAGACAAGGCCATCGACGTGATCGACGAGGCCGGCGCCAATGTGCAGCTGCGTCCTGCCGCAAAACGCAAGAAACGCATCGATGTCACCGATGTCGAGACCATTGTCGCCAAGATCGCGCGCATTCCAACACGCAAGGTCTCGAGCTCGGATACCGAGTCGCTGCGCCACCTCGATCGCGATCTGAAGATGGTGGTCTACGGTCAAGAAGAGGCCATCGATGCCCTCACCTCAGCGATCCGGATGAATCGCTCCGGCCTCGGCACCGAGGACAAGCCGATCGGCTCATTCCTCTTCACCGGCCCCACCGGTGTCGGCAAGACCGAGGTGACGCGCCAGCTGGCACGCATCATGGGCCTCGAGCTGATCCGCTTCGACATGTCGGAATACATGGAGCGGCACACCGTCTCACGCCTCATCGGCGCACCGCCTGGCTACGTCGGCTTCGACCAGGGTGGCCTGCTGACTGAAGAGGTGACCAAACATCCGCATTCGGTGCTGCTGCTCGATGAGATCGAAAAGGCCCACCCGGACGTCTTCAACCTGCTGTTGCAGGTGATGGATCACGGTAGCCTCACCGACAACAACGGCCGCAAGGCCGACTTCCGCAACGTCGTGCTGGTGATGACCACCAACGCCGGCGCTGAAGAGACCAGCCGCCGCTCGATCGGCTTCACCGAGCAAGATCACTCTACCGATGGCATGGAGGCGCTGAAGCGATACTTCACGCCCGAGTTCCGCAATCGGCTCGATGCAGTGGTCCAGTTCGGCGCTCTCGACGCCAAGACTATCGGCAGCGTCGTCGACAAGTTCTTGTTCGAACTCGAAGCGCAGTTGGCCGAGAAGAAGGTTGCGCTGGTGGTCGAGCCAGAGGCCCGAGCCTGGCTGGCCGAGAAGGGTTATGACCCTAAGATGGGTGCTCGCCCCATGGCCCGCGTGGTCAAGGACCACATCAAGAAACCACTTGCAAACGAGCTGCTCTTTGGCGAGCTCAGCGGTGGTGGAACCGTAGTCGTGCGTCTCGGCGAGGACGACGAGCTGACCTTTGGCTTTGAAACCGAAAAGACAGCCGCTTGATCAAGGCGAGAGAGCGCTCTTTCTGCCACGAGAGAGCCATCCCTGCTAAGCGACTGCTAACCTCACCAGCCTAAGGTCAGCCTAAAAAGCGCCTGCGATCAGGGACGATCTCGGCTCTCATCGAGCCCAGGATATTGGGGCCGAACCTCAGCGCGTTCCGTCTTTCGCGATCAGCGAACGCGGTAGGTAATCCGCCCTTTGGTCAAGTCGTACGGCGTGAGCTCAACGGTGACCTTATCTCCGGTGAGGATGCGGATGTAATGCTTACGCATCTTACCGGAGATATGCGCCGTGACCGTATGTCCGTTCTCGAGCTCAACCCGAAACACGGTATTTGGCAAGGTCTCGGTGACCACGCCTTCCATCTGAATTACGTCTTCTTTTGCCATATATCTGAAATCTGTGTCGTGAGATCGCGGGCGGAACGAGCATTAAGGACTGAGCATGCCGGGCTGAGCATATGGGGCTGAGCATGCAAAGAGGGGGCAACCTACCCCCGACGAATCGCCGCCGTCAAACCGAGCGAGTATATCACAGGCCAGGTCCGTCAAGACCCGAAACGGATCGGCTCCCCGCGCTCAAACCGCTGCCAGTGCTGACCATCCCAAGCCTCAATGGGTCGAAAGCGATCCTTATAGACCATCTTTCGACTGTCTTCGATCCAGTACCCCAAATACAGGTAGCTCAAGCCAAGCCGCGCGGCTTCGCGCACCTGGGTCAGCACGGCATAGGTGCCTGGAGCCCGCGCCCTGTATTCTGGATCAAAGAAGGTATAGAGCGCGGAGAGACCGTCTGGGAAAATATCCGTCACCGCCACCGACATCAGCTGTTCGCCCAGGTAGGCCTCGATGAACCAGGTCTGCCCTCCCCAGGGGCTGAGCAGGAAGCGCATATAGGTCTCGACCGAGACCTCCTCAGCCATGTCGCCATCAGCGTGCCGGGCTAGGATGTAGCGCTCGTAGAGTTGGTAATGCAGGGGCCGCAACTGCGCGGGCTTGAAGGCGAGACGCACCTCGGCATCATTCAATGCCGCATTGCGGCGCTGTGAACGACTCAAAGCGAAATCAGCGACCGGAACCCGTACCGGAATACAACGCTGACAGCCGCGGCAGGCGGGCCGATAGAAATGCATACCGCTGCGCCGAAAGCCGATCTGCTGCAGCCATTGTGCACGCTCCCGATCGATCCGCGCCATCGGGTCAACGAAGAGAGTCCGCGCGCGCAGCCCCTCGACGTAGGAACAATCATGCTCACCCGTCAAATAGAGCTGCAGATGTCCCGGAATGTTCCGATTCGCGTTCATTCAATGACTCCCTCCCCCTAACTGTCAGAACAGCCTGGATAGTGCAGCTGACCATCATCCCAGGTCCCGCTCGGCAAGGGCCGATCACGCAGCGCGTACAGCCGGGATAAGAAGTGTTCGCGCGGAATGAACTCAGCCCCCATCCGCTGCAGGTGCGCGGTCAGGACTTGGCAATCGATCAGCTCAACCCCGCGCTCAATCAAGTGCTCACAGAGATGCACCAGGGCGACCTTGGAGGCATTGTCGACCCGGCTAAACATGGATTCACCGAAGAAGGCGCCACCGATCCCAACCCCATAGAGCCCGCCGACCAACCGCTCGGCTTGCCAGACCTCGATGGAATGGGCGACCCCACGCACATGCAGCCCGCAGTAGGCGCTGATCATCTCCGGCAACAGCCAGGTTCCCTGACTGCCCGGTCGCGGCCCGGCGCAGGCCCGAATGACCGCGGGAAAGGCACGATCCATGGTCACGGCGAACAGGCGCCGACGCAGCAGCTTACGTAAGCTGCGCGAACAATGCAGGCTGCTCGGCGTCAACACCGTTCGCGGGTCAGGTGACCACCAAAGGATCGGGTCGCCTTCGCTGTACCAGGGGAAGATGCCCTGCCGATAGGCGTTGATGAGGCGCCCACTGCTCAGATCCCCGCCCACTGCCAGCAGACCATCTGGATCACGCATGGCTTCGGCGGGGTCAGGAAACGACCCGCTAGGATCATTCGGCGCTAACAGATAGGGCATCGACATTGCTGATCCTGACAGGGCGACATCCATGCGCTTGCCAATCAGCCAAGATCGCGCCGGTAAGGGCTACGCTCATTCATCTCGGCGATATAGTCTTCAACCGCTTCGATCTCATGCTCGAGAAAGCGGCTGATCGGTTTGCGAAACCCGGGCTCGGCAATCCAGTGTGCCGACCAAGTACGGGTTGGCAAGAAACCCCGTGCAACCTTATGCTCACCCTGCGCGCCTGGCTCAAAGCGGCTCAGACCCTGCGCGATGCAATGCTCGAGCCCCTGATAGTAGCAGGCCTCGAAATGCAGACTATGGAACGCCTTGGAGCAGCCCCAATGACGCCCATAGAGGGTTCGCGCACCGACCAAGCAGAAGGCCGCAGCAACGATCTCACCCGCGTGCTCGGCCAGCACCAGCAGGGTCTGATCGCCCATTTGAGCGCCAAGCTCGCGAAAGAAAGATAACGATAGGGTCGGGATGCCGCCCCGCTTGTCGAAGGTATCCTCATAGAGCTGGTGGAAGATCGCCCACTCCGCGACACTCGCCTCGCTGCCCAGCACCCGGCGAATCGACACCCCCGCATCGGCCACCCGACGCCGCTCTCGCTTAATCTTCTTGCGCTTCTCGGCACTGAAGCGGGCAAGCATCGCATCGAAATCGGCATAACCCTGGTTTTGCCAATGAAACTGACAGCCGAGCCGTGGCATCAGTCCCTCTGAGCGCATCCAGTCGGTTTCTTCATCGCTGCTGAAGAGCCAGTGAGCCCCTGAAACACCCAACTGCCTGCTAACCTCGAGCGACCCCTTGATCAGAGCCGCCGCAAGCTCGGCCCGATTGGGTGCATCACCCGTCAGCACCCGCTGCCCAGTCGCCGGCGTATAAGGTGAAGCGATCACCAGCTTTGGATAGTACTCGAGTCCAGAGCGTCGATAGGCGTCGGCCCAGGCCCAGTCGAAGACAAATTCGCCGTAGGAATTGAACTTGAGATAACAGGGAGCGACCGCAACCAAGTGCTCGCTCTGATCAAACAGACCTAGATGGCGCGGCAGCCAACCGAAGCGCTCACCAACGCAACCCTGATGCTCCATCGCCGCCAAGAATTCATGGCGCAGATGCGGCAGATCATCACCAGCGAGCCGATTCCAGTCGGCAGCGGCGAATTGGTCGATCGATGAATGAACGCGAAGCTGATACATCGCCCCTTAGAGTGGCCACCATCGGATCAGTTGCAAGAGGAAGGCGAGCGCAGCCAGTGCGCAGCCAAAGGTGATCAGCACATAGCGACCGGTCCAACCCTGATGCCGTCCGTGCTGAATCCCAAGCGCGACCCCGGCGAGACACAAGATCAAGCCGAACTCGCTCATCAACAGCAGCATCAATAACGGCAGTACCGTCCCCGACTCAGGGGCCGCTGGGCGCTCGCCGCCGATCCAGAGCGCCCCCAGCAAGGGAATAGCCAGCGTCAGCGCAATGGCCGTGAACGGATGTCGCTTCATCGCTGCATGCCTCCTCAGTGCTGAGCCATCAGCCTCAGACTCACCCCTGGAGTCCGTCGAGATACTTCTCGGCATCCAATGCGGCCATGCAACCGCTGCCCGCTGAGGTAATCGCCTGCCGATAGACATGATCCATCACATCCCCCGCCGCGAACACACCGGGCACCGAGGTCGCCGTCGCATTACCGTCGGTACCGGATTTGACCTTGATGTAGCCATTCGACATCTCGAGCTGACCGGCAAAGATCCCTGTGTTCGGTTTGTGTCCGATAGCGATGAAGACGCCCTGCAGCTCGACCTCCTCGGTACTGCCATCCTGCACGTTCTTGATCCGCATCCCAGTCACCCCGCTGCTGTCACCAAGCACCTCGTCGAGCACGTGATTCCAGGCGATGCGCACATTGCCGTTGTCGGCCTTCTCCAGCAACCGATCCTGCAGCACCTTCTCGGCGCGCAGTGCGTCGCGACGATGCACCAGCGTCACCTCCGAGGCAATGTTGGCCAGGTAGAGCGCCTCCTCGACCGCGGTATTGCCGCCGCCGATCACCGCCACCTTCTGGTTCTTGTAGAAGAAGCCATCGCAGGTCGCACAGGCGGAGACGCCGCGGCCACGGAACTGTTCTTCCGATTCGAGCCCGAGGTACATGGCGCTGGCTCCGGTGGCGATGATGAGGGCATCGCAGCTATAGGTGCTCGAGTCGCCGGTCAGCAGGAATGGGCGCTGATCCAGCGCGACCTTGTTGACGTGATCGAAGATGATCTCGGTCCCGACCTTCTCGGCGTGGCGCCGCATCCGCTCCATCAAATCCGGCCCCTGCAGATCATCCGGATCGCCCGGCCAGTTCTCGACCTCAGTGGTGGTCATCAACTGCCCACCTTGCTCTAGGCCCGTCACCAGCACGGGCTGCAAGTTCGCGCGCGCCGCATAAACGGCCGCAGTGTAGCCAGCGGGTCCCGAGCCCAGGATCAGCAGCCGGCAGTGTTTGGTGTCGCTCATCGTGATACTCCAACGCGCCCACATTCAAAGCCTGGATGGTACGCAGGCACCCGAGCATGGTAAAGCAGCACAGCTCAACAGAGGCGTTCAGTCAAGTCTGGTCGCCATCATCGAAACACGACGAAGTTCCCCGTCTAAGGCTATAATCCGCCAAACGTTAGGAGGATCACGTGGAACAAGCGACTCGACTCGGACACCCCCGTCTCAGTGACTATCTAGAGCGCGCCTGGCGCGAAGGAGCGCTCTGGGTCGTCGTCATCATTTCGCTCTATCTGGTGTTGGCGCTCGCCACCTATTCACCAGACGACCCCGGCTGGTCCTTTGCCGGAGAACAGGCCATGGTCGCCAACACCGGCGGGCGCTTTGGCGCCTGGTTTGCCGATCTGTCCCTTTTCCTGTTCGGTGTCTTTGCCTATCTCATCCCGATCGGGCTGGCCGCAAGCGCCTTTCTGATCTTCCGCGAACGCGATCCGGAGCCCGAGACCAAGCTCTATTGGCTCGTATTACGCTGGATCGGGCTGCTGCTCACCCTCGGCGCCGGCGCTGGCCTCGCCAGCCTGCAGTTTGCCGGCCCATTTGGCGATCTTCCGAACGGTATCGGCGGCGGACTTGGCCAGTTGGTCTCTGAGTTGGCGGCGGCTGCCATCGGCCTCGGCGGCGGCTCGCTGTTATTGCTCGGGCTGCTGTTGATTGGCCTGTCGCTGTTTACCGGACTCTCGCCGCTGCTCATCGTCGATGGCGTCGGCGACCTGACTCTTATGCTACTGCGTTTTCCCGCACCGCTCTATCAGCGCATCCGCGCAACGCTCGCTGAGCGCCGTCAGCGGCAGGATTGGGAGTCCGAGTGGGAGGACGAAGACGGCCCCGAGCAGGACTGGCTCGATGAGATCGATGACGATGATGCCGACGCATCAGAAAAGGGTGTCGAGCAATGGCGCAGTAGCGCGAGCCGATTCGATGAGATCGGTCTTCCCGGGACCACGGCTCCGCAGCAAACGCCCAAACAGACGCCAAAACAGACGCCCAGGAACGCGATTCGTAGCCTCAATGACGAGACGCAAGGCCATCCAAAGGAACTGGCCGAGATCGGCTCAAGCATGGGCGCACCGCCCCTGCACAGCGCCGAGCCAAACCTCCAGATCAGGATCGGCACGGGCTTCGATCCTTCGTCGACGCCGGTCCGAGCCGCCACGCAACAACGACCAAGCGAGCCGTTCTCAGCGCCAGCTTCAACACCGGTGACCGAGACGGCCGAGCATGATGTCGCCGAGTCGCTTGGATCTGACTGGCAGGTGCCAACGCGCGAGCGGACACTAGAGACCCAAACGCCTGCTACCGAGGCCCTTTCGCCGACGCTCGCAGAGCGCTCGATGCCGGCCGCTGCTGCGACCTCAACCCTGCCGCTTAGCCGCCCGATAACGCCCCTCGCGCCGCCGCCCCCGGTGGTCGAGCCGGCCTGGGCCGACGCACCGACCTCCGCCCAAACGCCCGCGGCACGGCCCGCAGTTCCGCAGCCAGCGCCGAGCGGCACCATGGCGATCCGCGGCGACTTCAGCCAGCGGCCACCGCTAGACCTGCTCGACCCACCCCGGCGCAGCGGCAAGGCCGCCACGCCAGAGCAGATCGAAGCCATGTCGCACGAGCTTGAGGCGCGATTGGCTGAGTTTGGCGTCGTCGCCGAGGTGGTCGAGGTGCATCCCGGCCCGGTCGTCGCGCTGTTCGAGCTTGAGCTCGCCCCCGGTGTCAAAGTCAGCAAGATCACCGGCCTGAGCAAGGACATCGCACGCGCCCTGTCGAAGATCAGCGTGCGCGTGGTCGAGGTCATCCCCGGCAAGTCGGTGATCGGCATCGAGGTGCCGAACGATCAACGCGAGATGGTCACCCTCAGCGAGATCATCGGCTCGCGCGTCTATCAGGAGGCGAAATCCCCGCTCACCATCAGCATGGGCACCAATATCTCTGGCGAGCCGGTGGTTGCCGACTTGGGCCGGATGCCGCACGCGCTGATCGCCGGCACCACCGGCTCCGGCAAATCGGTGGCGATCAACGCCATGATCCTGAGCCTGGTGTACAAGGCTGGCCCGGACGATGTGCGCCTGATCATGGTCGACCCGAAGATGCTCGAACTCTCGGTCTACGAGGGCATCCCGCATCTGCTCACGCCGGTGGTTACCGATATGAAGGAGGCCGCCAACGCGCTGCGTTGGTGCGTCGGCGAGATGGAGCGGCGCTACAAGCTGATGGCCTCGCTCGGCGTGCGCAATATCGCCGGCTACAACCGCAAGGTGCTTGATGCCATCGCCGCCGGCGAGCCGATCTCGGACCCGACCTATGCGCCGCTGGTCAACGCCGCCATCGCCCAGGGCTTCGAGCCGCCCGAGGTGCCCACCCTGGAGAAGCTGCCGAACATCGTCGTCATCATCGACGAGTTGGCTGACATGATGATGGTGGTCGGCAAGAAGGTCGAAGAACTGATCGCCCGCCTAGCACAGAAGGCGCGAGCCTCCGGCATCCATCTGCTGCTGGCGACCCAGCGCCCCTCGGTCGACGTGCTCACCGGGCTGATCAAGGCCAACATCCCGACCCGCATGGCGTTCAAGGTCTCGGCCCGGGTCGACTC
>NZ_JAYESN010000087.1:0-18087 GCF_034860625.1 Lamprobacter sp. | reverse complement strand
ATAAACAGGTACTCAAATCGCTGCCGCAGGTCTGCGACCGAATCGATGCCGGCGACGATCTAGACGACCCAGCCTGGGAGCAGATCGACAAAGTCAACTGCGGCTCGCTGTCCCGACCGGCGTCTCAGCCGGAGGCTGTGCGTTCGATCTCGGCGACCGCCTGTTTCACTGACAGAAAGCTATCCGGATTGACCGAGATCGAATCGATCCCGGCGCGCACCAGGAAGGCGGCGAAATCCGGGTGATCGCTCGGCGCCTGGCCGCAGAGCCCCACCTTGCGCTCGCGCTGGTGCGCTTCGTCGATCACTGACGTGATCATCTGGCGCACCGCATCGTTGCGCTCGTCGAACAGATGCGCCAGCCGATCGGAGTCGCGATCGACGCCGAGCACGAGCTGGGTTAGGTCATTGCTGCCGATCGAGAAGCCATCGAAGCGCGAGGCGAAGTCTCGGGCCAGGATCACGTTCGATGGGATCTCGCACATCACAGTGACCTCGAGCCCGCGCTCGCCGCGCTTCAGCCCCTGCTCGGCCATGACCTCGAGCACCCGGTCGGCCTCCAGCGGTGTGCTGCAGAAGGGGGATCATCACCCGCGGAAGGCGCTCGATGAAGATCATCAAGGCTGATGATCGCATCGAGAACCTTCAGTTCCCTACCTCAGCGCTCGTAGAGGCCGATGATGCGGCTCTGATCGATGACATGCGCGCCGTAGTCGCGCAGAAAGGTCTCGCGGTCCGGCATGCCCGATACGGGGCTGTCTAGCGCGTAGAGCCAGAAGTCGTAATGATGCGGGCCATGACCTTCCGGTGGCAGCGGGCCGCCCCAGCCGATGTCGCCAAAATCGTTGGTGCCCGGACGGAACTGCTTCTCAGCATTCATCGGGATCTGCTCGGTCCCGGCTGGAATGCCGTACAGCGTCCAGTGGGTGAAGCCATTGGGCATGGGCGCGTCCGGATCATGGCAGATCACCGCGAGCTCCTGGGCCTCCTCGGGCACGCCGGCGATGATCAGCTCCGGCTGGTCGTTGGCGTCGGCCTTGGTATAGCGATCGGGGAGACGCTCGCCGTTGGTGAAGGCGGGGGATGACAGCTGCATCGACATGATTCGATCTCCGTTGCGATGGTTTGCGCGTTACTCAGGCTCAAGCAACGGCTGAGCCAATCCCGTCTCCCTTGGCGCGACGGCACCTCAAGCAGGCCGAAAAAACGACCAAATGTCGAGATAGAGAGCGCCGTTCAGAGGTGTTAACAATCGAGCCCGATCACGATCAAGCGCGCCGCAGCCAAATAATCTGGTCTTTTCGCCCGACTGATGGTTGAATCTACGGAGAGGCGGCGAATCAAAAGCTCCGCCTTTGTTGACCTAACGGCAAGCGTTTCGCCAGAGCGTTTCGTCAGGAAGCCGGCGCAGTAAGGCTGGCTCGCGCAATGATCAAGGAGCCACTCCATGTCGACCTCGACCGCGTTCATACCCTCTGGTGTCCCGGGTCTAGACGATATCCTGCAAGGCGGACTCCGGCAGGGCCAGCTGTATTTCATCGAAGGCAGCCCAGGCACCGGTAAGACCACCTTTGGACTCCAGTTCCTGCTCGAGGGGCTGCGTCGCGGCGAGCGCTGCCTGCTGATCTCGCTCGCCGAGAGCCCGCAAGAGATCGCCCTGATCGCCGCCTCGCATGGCTGGTCGATCGACGGCCTCGAGATGCGCGATCTGATCAGCGCCGATGAGGTGCACAGCACCGCCCTGTTCGATCTCTCCGAGATCGCCCTTGAAGACCGCGTGCAGGCCATGCTCGCCGAGATGGAGACCCTGCGACCGCAGCGCCTGGTCCTCGACACCCTGGCCGCCTTACGGGTCTACAGCGATCAATCCTCGTCATTCCGGCGTCATGTCGAGCGCTTCCGCACCAAGGCCCTTGAGCTTGGCACCACGCTGCTGGTTATCGACGAGCCGGACGGGCCGGCGCAGCTGCACCCGCGCAGTCTGGCCTGGGGCATCGTCCGCATGGAGCAGCGGGTGCATGATTACGGGCCCGGCCGGCGTTGGCTGTGGCTGCCGAAACTGCGCGGCCAGGCCTATGTCCGCGGCTATCATGACCTGCGCATCGAGACCGGCGGTTTGCGCCTGTTCCCGCGGCTGGATACTGATCGGTCCTCAACGCCCGCCCACAATGGGCTCGTCTCAAGCGGCAGCGCGCCCCTTGATACGCTGCTCGGTGGTGGCCTCGAGCGCGGTACCAGCGTTGGCGTCATCGGTCCGCCCGGCTGCGGCAAATCGACCCTGGTGACTGGCTTCGCGCTGGCCGCCGCGGAACGGGGTGAGCGGGTCGCCTTCTATGCCTTCGAGGAGTCGCTGACCACCTTTCGCAAACGCGCCCTCAGCCAAGGCCTTGCGATCGACGCCGCACTGGCTTCGGAGCGGCTCAACTTGCGCCAGATCGACCCGGGTCAGGTCGCGCCGGGTGAGCTGGCGCGCGAGCTCGCCGACGAGGTCGAGCACAAGCAGACCCAGATCATCATCATCGATAGCCTCAATGGCTACTTCCAGGCGATGCCGAACGACCCGATGCTCAACCTGCAGGTGCATGATCTGCTGAGTTACCTGAGCGCGCATGGGGCGTTGACGCTGATTACCCTGACGCAGCCGGGTCCACTGAATCGGCAGGAGGGCTTCCCGGTCGATCTGAGCTATCTGACCGACACCGTCATCGCCCAGCGCTACTTCGAGGCCTATGGCGCGATACGCTATGCGCTCTCGGTGATGAAGAAGCGCTATGGCGATCACGAACGCAGGATCCGCGAGTACAAGTTCGGTCAAGGCGGGGTGATCGTCGGCGAACCGCTGAGTGAGTTTCGTGGCGTGCTCAGCGGTATGCCCGAGTATCTGGGCGCCGATCAGCCCCTGCTTTGAGTCAGGATCATGGCTGACAGCACCCCCAGCAGCAAGGCCGAGCGCATCCTCATCCTGGCACCGAGCGCCGCTGACGCCTCGGTCTGCGAGCGCTTCCTCCGTGAGGCCCAGCTGCAACCGGACATCTGCGCCGACACCGAGGCCCTCTATCAAGCCTTAGCCGAGCCCGCCGCCGCCCTCGTGGTGGCGGGCGAGGCGTTGCGCGGCGGTGCCGGCGCCTCGATCCGGGAGCATTTTCGGCAGCAAGAAGCGTGGTCGTCGTTGCCGCTGATCGTGCTCACCCGGCGCCTCGCGCAGGTCAGTGTCGAGGCCTTGGGCGACGATGACCTCTACGGCCATGTCCGCCTGATCGAGCGCCCGGTGAACCGCACCCTGTTCGTCAATACGGTCAAGTTGGCGCTGCGCGAGCGCCGTCAGCAGTACCGGATTCGCGACCTGCTCGACGAGCGCGCCGAGCATATTGCCCAGCGCGACGAGTTCCTCGCCACCCTCGGCCACGAACTGCGCAATCCGCTCGCGGCGATCATGACCTGCGGCGAGGTCTTGGAGTCGCTGCGGCTCGACGCCCCCCAGGCCGCGCGATGCCTGGGCGTGATCTCGACGCAATCGGCGCAGATCAAACGCCTGCTCGACGATCTCTCCGATATCTCGCGCATCAACCGGCGTAAGTTGAGCCTGCAGTGCGAGGCGCTGAGTCTGAACACGGCGCTGAACGAGGTCGTCGTCCAGGTGCAATCGAGGCTGGACGACAGCGGCCAACGGCTCGAACTCGAGATCGGCGATGACCCCATGCCACTGTGGGCCGACGCGACCCGGCTGCGCCAGATCTTCGCCAATCTGCTGGTCAACGCCAGTCGCTATTCACCGCCCGAGACGACGATTTCGCTCAGTGCCCGAACCACGGACGGCCTGGCCGAGGTCTGCATCCGCGATCAAGGGATCGGCATGAGTGCCGAAACCCAGGCGCACATCTTCGAGCCCTTCTTTCAGGCGCCCCAACGCGCGGGCGAGCCACAGACCTCGCGCAGCGGTTTGGGGGTCGGGTTGACGCTGGCGCGCTCGCTGGTCGCGCTGCACGCTGGCAGCATCCAGGCCGAGAGTGAGGGTCCTGGCCAAGGCAGCCAATTCCGCGTCGTGCTGCCGCTGCAAGCGGCATCGCCGACGGCGGCTGTTCATGAGCAGGAGCAGGAGCAGGAGCAGCAGGAACTGAAGCCGGAACTGAAGCCGGAACAACAGCAACAGCACCAGGACCAGGACCAGCAGCAAGGCCAGCAGCAGCCACAGCAGATGCGGAAGGCGCCCTTCCCATCACAACGCATCCTGTTGATTGAGGACAATCTCGACTTCGGCAACGGCCTGAAGCGGTTGCTGGAGCTGCGTGGGCATGATGTTGTACTCGCGCACGACGGCCCTAGCGGTCTCAGCGCAGCCGAGTCCCACCGGCCTGATGTGGTGGTGCTCGATATCGGCCTGCCCGGTCTCGACGGCTACGAGGTCGCCACCCGACTGCGCCGCCTCAAGGGTTTCGACGACTTGCGGGTGATCGCGGTCACCGGCTTTAGCCGCGATGTGGACCGCCGCCGCTCACGCCGCGCCGGCATCGACCGTCACCTGGCCAAGCCGGTGGCGATGCCGGAGCTGGAAGCGGCCATTGCTGGAGGCTGAACGCCAGCTCAACGGCCCGCTGTGTCTCTGAGGCCTTTCGGTGATCTGTCCGGGTTCGTTGAAGGGTTGGCCTCCGCCTTCCTCGAGCAGACCAATGGCGGCGACTCCGGCGAGAAGGAGCAGACCGGCTCTGCTGTCGAGACGCGATAGTGGTGGCGAAAATGAGATCCGGGTGTTTTGCACCATGTCGGGTTCATTTGCCGTTCGCGCTGACGGAGACGCGAGATGCGCACACCAGCAATAGCGAGGACAGAGGGGTGGACCGATCGTTGCTTCATTCAGCAGCGATCCGGGCACGAACGTCCCCGGGCACCTGATTGATCCAACGCTCGAGGAGTCAATGCCATGAGACAAACCGCATCGGCCGCGCGGGACGCCACTGAAACCCTGCAGAGGGGCACGCAGCTGCCAGCCCAAGCGCAAACGGAGACCAACGTCATCCAGCTCGAGCGCTATCGCACAGAACGACTCGACGAATCTGTCTCAGCCGTTCGCCATCGTCTCAGCGAGCTGCAGCGCGCGCGCATTCAGACGGAGCTGAGTGCAGGGCGCCTGCTGCGGGAGCTGGCCGCGTTGCAGCGCGAACTCAGGGACTGCCGCGCGCGGATGGTCGACTGTTGCGTCATCGATGAAGGCGCGCGGTGATCGCGTTGGTTGCTATGCCCGAGGTCAGCGGAGGCGAATCTCGGGTTGGACTCGATCCAGTCTCAAAGGCTGCTTGGGGAGCTGGCGCCTAGGTTGCGTGGACGGCCATCAGGCTGATGCGCTCTGCGGCCGCGCTGGAGCGCAGCGTCGAGAAACACCCGGTCACTCCCGGTGCCCTGCTGCCTTCTAACGAAACATTGGGCGATTTGCTCATGGATCTGGACCGGCCAACCGAGACGTATGCTCAACCGCATGCGCTCGAGCTTGGCACGCGGTCTGCGTGCCCATTGCCCAATTCACGGCGGAATGTCCTCGCCAGGCGTGGATGCCCACGCGGCGGATGGTTCTTAAAATCGATACCATCCCCGCTCTGCGGTGGTGCTCGATATCGGCCTGCCGGGACGCGATGGCTACGAGGTCGCCTCCCGCCTGCGCCGCCTCAATGGTTTCGACGGCTTGCGTGTCATCGCGGCTTCTCATTGAGAAGTGGAGTTGACCGCGAAGCAGCATCCATTGTGGGCGGACGTCGGTGGTGGACTCTGAGCTGGCAACTGTCTTGCTCGAATCACTTGACCAGCGCCGACATGATTGGCCGCCGGTGGCGACAGCGGGTGGAAGCGATCATTGTCGGCATTGCGAATGGCACGGAGCTGTCGTAGATTGAAGTCGTCGATGCCGAGCACGAACAGGTTGCGCTCCATGATCTCCCCCTCATTGCTCGTAGACCAGCTGCCCCGGTTGCACGCCGAGTTCCTTAAGCTGGTCATTGATCGATTCAACAAAGGCATCTGGCCCGCAGACATAAAACATCCCATCGAACGTCGAGAGGTGGGACTTCATGAAGTCGAGGTCGATGCGCTGGCCCTGATCTCCAGGCTCGTGCTCGCGGGTGAAGGTCAGTAAGCAGTCATCGCCCAGATAATGCTTCAGCTCCTTCTCGCAGATCACGTCGCGCTCGCCCTTGTTGGTTAGCAGCAGCTTGTGACCGTCCAAGGCATCATCAGCGGCGAGCCGGCGCAAGATTCCGAGGAAGGGCGTCACGCCGGTGCCGGCGGCGATGAAGGTGCCTGGGCCCTGGTAGGTGATGGTGCCGAAGGCGTCGCTGAGCTTGAGCCGAGCGCCAGGCTGCAGCGCATGCAGTGCCACGGTCATGCCGTCGCCCTTGGGATAGCGCTTGGTCGTGAACTCCAAGAGCTGGTCATTGGGTAGGGAGGTCGGGGTGAAGGGTCGGCCCTCGTCGCGCCATTCGTCAGTGTCGATATGGACCTCGACACCCTGTCCTGGCTGCCAATCGAGCCCCTCCGGTCGCATCAGCAGCAGACGCTGGACGTCGTGGGTGACAAATTCGGTCATTAATAGGGTTGCGTCGTGGGACATCGGCAGCTCCGTCGACAGATAGAGAGATGAGCCGGATAGATCATCGGTGAGGACCGCGATGACGCGACCGACGGCGCCGACCGGACAGACATGCCGCAGGCCACGCATCTCGCGGGTCGATGACAAGATGAGCAAGCCTGATGCCAAAGAACTGGCTCGGTTGCTTTGCCTTGATGGCGGGTGCGCTTAGCAGGTTTGGCGCTGCATCCATTGGTGCACCTGGCCCTACCCAGGTGGAAATCCACCACCTTGACCTGCAAGCCGGTCTCTTCGAACATCCTGGCCGGGAAGCCAGGTTCCAGGCCAGGGATGGCGGGTTTGATGCCTGATCCCAGACGCGATCTGCGCGCATTGCGCCGCGCTTGACGCCAAGTCTGGAATTGCCAACGAGTCGTCTAGCAGCTGGTGTACGCCTTGCTTGATGTTAATAATGAGCCCGCACCGACCGTCGTCCGAGACGCGCCGCGGCGGGGGGATTGATTGCGACGAGTTGGAGGTATTCGATGGCCAGTCAGAAGTCCAACCAGCAGCCGGCTCCAGATGATCTGGAGCGCGACGATGAGCCTATTGATGGGCGTCTGCATGCGGACATGCTCGACGAGTACGGCTTTTTCAAAGACCCGAGCTTTTGGAACCGCGATCTGGCATTGAGACTTGCGGCAGAGATGGACCTCGGAGAGCTGAGCGAGGCGCACTGGCGCCTTATTGATCGGGTGCGCGCCGATTATCTCGACAGCGGCATGCTGCCCGTGCAGCCGACGCTCTGTCATGACCTTGGGCTGGACCCTGATTGTATCCTGACCCTCTTCGGCGGCCCAATCGACGTCTGGCGACTCGCCGGCCTTCCGAACCCCGGCGAGGAGGCCCGCACCTATATGGAGAATCAGGAGGCGTTCGAAGGGCTGGGAACGCCTCAGGTGCCGCGCTGAAGGAGTCTCTGTTTGAACGAGAGGCTGGTCGGTCGAAAGCGATGCATTGGAAGGCCCGCCGGCTGCTAGCCAGCGAGCCTCATTGCCGCATCAGTGAGGGGTCAGTGACACCTCAGGCGCCAAGCGCATTAGGTGCTCTGCTCAGCCTGGTCAGGTAGAGCAGCGACGCCATGAGCGCAACCGCTGAGGTATTACTGCAATTCGGTCCCGCTCAGAGATTGAGCAGGCCGAGCAGGCCGACGACGATCAGGTAGATCGCGACCACGTAGTTGAGCAGAGAAGGCCGGACCAGGATCAGGATTCCGGCGATCAGCGCGATGATGGGTTGGATCATGGGGTTCAACATCGGTGTTTCTCCTCTTAGGAATCAAGCGTTGGGAATGATGCGCCGCACAAAGCGCGGCAACGGCTGGTGGGGAGGGATGGGGCCTCAGGACGAGCGTTTTGACGTCTCGGGATCGGCGTCTTGCTTTGACGCAGACTGCATGCCAGGGGCGCCGGTGAGCGCGCTGAGCCACTCCATCGGTAGCGGGAAGACGACAGTGGTGGCGCGGTCGCTAGACATGTCGGCGAGGGTCTGCAGGTATCTGAGCTGCAGCGCCTGCGGTTGCGTGGAGATCACCTCCGCCGCGCCCCGCAGCCGCTCCGCGGCCTGGAGCTCGCCTTCGGCGTTGATCACCTTGGCGCGCCGGTTGCGCTCGGCCTCGGCCTGGCGGGCGATGGCGCGGATCATGTTCTCATTCAGATCCACATGCTTGATCTCGACATTGACCACCTTGATGCCCCAGGCGTCGGTCTGGTCGTCGAGGATGGTCTGGATGTCGCGATTGAGTCGCTCGCGCTCGGAGAGCAGCTCATCGAGGTCATGCTGACCGAGCACCGAGCGCAGTGTCGTCTGCGCCAACTGGCTGGTGGCCATCTGGTAATCCTCGACCTGAATCACCGCCTTGTCGGACTCGACCACCTTGAAATAGAGCACCGCGTTGACGCGCACGGTGACATTGTCCTTGGTGATCAGATCCTGCTCGGGGACATCCATGGTGATCACCCGCAGGTCGATCCGCACCACCTGCTGGATACCGGGAACGATGAGGATGAGCCCAGGGCCCTTGACCGCCTGGAAGCGGCCGAGAAAGAAGACCACGCCGCGTTGATACTCGGGCAGGATGCGGATCGCTGAGCCGAGGAACAGGATGATCAGGCCCAGGGGGAGAAGGTAGGTGAGCAATGCGCTGTAGACCATGGGTTACTCCGTCGATGGGGCCGGCGACTGGGCAGGCGAGTGGTTGGCTGCAGGATCGGGCGAGGAAGAAGCGGGCGTGACCTCAAGTCTCAGGCCGTTGACGGCGAGCACCCGCACCGACTCGCCGCGTCGAACCGGTGACTGGCTGCTGGCCTGCCACAGCTCGCCCTCGATATGAACCTGGCCTGCCTTGTTCGACATGCCGCCGAAGTCCGCGCGTGCCTCTCCGGTCTCGCCCACCAGGTGGTCCAGGCCGACCGCCGAGGTCTTGCGGCGCAGGCCGATGAAACGTCCGATCACCCAGATCGATAATGCGGCGCTCAAGCCCGCGGTGATGCCGATCACCGGCCAGGAGACGGCGCCGCCTTCTTCATCCATCAGGATCACCGAGCCGAACAGGAACGCGGCAAACCCGCCGATGCCGAGCGCCCCGAAGCTTGGCGCTAGGGCCTCGCCGACCATTAGTAGGATGCCGAGCAGGATCAGGCCGACGCCGGCGTAGTTCACGGGCAGCACCTGCAGCGCGTAGAGCGCTAGCAGCAGACTGATCGCACCGATGATGCCCGGGAACAGGGCGCCGGGGTTCGAGAGCTCGAAGATGATCCCGTAGATGCCGATCAGCAGCAGGATGTAGGCGACATTAGGATTCGCGATCACCGCCAGCAGCCTGATCCGCCAGTCGGGCTCGAGCTCGCGCACGGCGATGCCAGCGGTCGTGAGCGTTCGCTCGCCGGCTGCTGTCTGCACGCGGCGGCCGTCGATGCGCTCCAACAGCATGGGGATGTCGTCGGCGACCAGATCGATCACGTCGCGCTCGGCGGCGGCACTGGATTCCAAACTGACCGAAGCGCGCACCGCTTCCTCGGCCCAATCGGCATTGCGCCCGCGCAGCTCGGCCAGGCCGCGGAGATAGGCGACGGCGTCATTGACGCGCTTGCGCTCGGACGCGCTCGCGTTGTCCTGGGAGCCGGTTCGTTTGCCATTGCCATTGCCATTGCCATTGCCATCGGCGTTGGCGTTTTCATGACCGGCGCCAGCGCGGGCGGCGGCGCCCTCGCCGGTCGGGGAGCGGTCGCCGAGTCCCGGCAGATCGCCGCCGACCTGAACCGGCGTGGCGGCGCCGAGATTGGTTGCCGGCGCCATGGCGGCGATCTGGCTGGCATAGAGGATATAGGTACCGGCGCTCGCTGCCCGCGCACCGGGCGGGGCGACGAAGCTGGCCACCGGCACCGGCGAGGCGAGGATCGCCTTGATGATGCGGCGCATCGCCTGATCCAGGCCGCCTGGGGTGTCCATACGCAGGATGACCAGTTCGGCATCAGCTGCGGCGGCATCCTCGATCCCACTGACCACGAACTCGCCGGTGGCGGCGCCGATGGCGCCGTCGAGCGGGATGACCAGTGCCTCGCGCGCCTCGGCTGCGGCGTCTGGAAACGGACCGGTCGCGAGCAGTAGCAGGATGGCGATGAGGCTGCGAATCGACATGCTGTTGATCAGGTTATCGGTCGATATAGCGGGCGGTGCCAGTGACGACCGGCTGGCCCGGGCCGATCAATACGCTTTACACGCATTGATCGAACTCGGGATATCGACTAGGCGCGCCCGCGGATGAAGAAGATGACGGCCAGCACGAGGCCGACAATGAACAGAATCCACGCAATCTCGGTTGCGGTACCGGCGATCCCCGAAAAACCGAACACTCCGGCAACAATCGCCACGACAAGAAAGATTAAAGCCCACTGAATCATGCAATTTCTCCAATCTGAAACAGATCATCACTTTGTCCCTTCAGTGATACAAGAAGGATGCCAGTACCGAGGAAAACGGAGGAAACCGAGGAAACCCGAGGAAAAGGGTGTTGCATGAGATCCCGATCGAGGCCAGCGTCCCGTCTGGGGGCGCTCCGTCCCGGTCATCAATGAAACCGAGGTCCTTCGCGATCCCTGAATCGTTGGGGCTTATCGCCCACTCCGGGGTCAATTGACCCGATGCCTGTCCAGTCTGCCCAGTCTGCCCAGCGTGCACCGGACCCGGAGTGCACCGGAAAAGGAACCAGACAGGAAGCGTGATCGCGCTGGCAACCGCTCAGGCGTTCTGCGTCCCTTGGTCGGACGCGCCAGTTGAGACGGCATGAGGTGTGCTTAAGAGGATCAAGGTGCGATGCGTGCAAGCGCCTTGTTGAGCGTGACGCTCGCTATAGGCAACGACTGCCGAGCGAAGCGGCCGCTGAGTTGAGTTCGGCTAGGTGATGACTTGAGGTATCGACATGCGTTCTTGGAAAACCCTGTCCCTTTCCCTGATTGGCCTGCTGCTGGTTGTCACCGTTTTGCTGGTGGTGTTGGGCGTGGTGGTCAGGGACTTCCTCGTCGATCTCTGGTGGTTCCAGTCGCTCGGTTATGAAGTCTATTTCTGGCAGCGTCTGCTCTATCGCTATCTGGTCTTCGCGGTCGCGGCCGCGTTCTTCTTCGCGCTCTTCTTTGCCAACTTCTGGATCGGCAGCAAGTACCTTGGGGCGCCACGTCCAAGGGCGACGGCATCCGAATCCAGCGACACCAAACGGGCCAACAACGAGCGTCCCTCTCTCCGGTTTTATCGACGCTTTCAGAAGCGCTCTTTGGCCCTATACCTGCCATTGACGCTGATCCTGGCGGTGATCGTCGCCCTACCGCTGTTCTTCCATTGGGAACAGGCACTCATGTTCTTGCTGGCGCCAAAGGCCAATATCAGCGACCCGGTCTTTGGGCATGACATCCGTTTCTACCTGTTTTCGCTGCCCTTCTTCAGGCTGCTATACACCGAGGTCATGATCGCGCTCGTGGTCATGCTGCTTGGGCTCGGGTTTCTGTATTGGCTCGACCACCGAGCGATGCCGAGGGCGAGCGGAGGGTTGCGGCGCGGCGCGCGGCTGCATCTGAGCCTGACCCTGTTACTCCTTATCCTGATGGGCAGCTTCTATTTCCTCGGCGACGCCTACAAGCTGCTCTACACGGACGCGCATCAACCGTTGTTCCACGGCCCAGGCTACGAGGAGATGATGGTGACGCTACCGCTGATCGCCGCTGCGGCGGTGCTCGCGCTCCTCGCCGGTGCGCTGCTACTGTTTCTGCTCAATACCGGCAAAGGCATACTCTGGCTTGCGGGGACCCTGGTCCTCTTGCTCGCGGTGGTCGGAGTGCGGTACACGCCGTCCCTGACCGAGCAGGTCGGTGAATTTGTGGTTGAGCCCGCCGAGATGACGCGCGAGACGCCGTTCATCGCGAACAATATCAAGGCGACACTGGCCGGTTACGGATTGCAAGCGGTCGAGACGCGAGATTATCCCATCCGAGAGGAGGGCTGGGAGGAGATTACACCCGAGATCCGACTTAGCCTGCGGAACATCCCGATCTGGGACGATGACAAGCTGTTGTCAGTCTATCGTCAGCTGCAGGAATTCCGGCCCTATTACGCGTTTGACAAGGTGAGCGTCGATCGCTACGAGATAGAGGATGCTTATCGCCAGGTCTTTCTCGCCGCGCGTCACATTAACCTTGAGAAGCTGAGTGAGTCGCGCCAGACCTGGGTCAACTTCTGGCTGAGATACACCCATGGCTACGGCCTCGTCATGACCTCGGCCGCACAGCCGGCGGACGAGCCGATCGAATGGCTGATCCAAGGCATTCCGCCGGATGCCGTGGCGGGTCTGTCCATCGATGAGCCAGCCATCTACTACGGGGCTGCCGATCTGCATCCGGTCATCGCGCCGAATGCAAGCCACGAACTCGATTATGCCGCATCCGACGAGACGCATCTGACCGACTATGCGGGTCGCGGTGGCGTGCCGGTCAGCAGTCTCTTCCGCAAGCTGATCTTCTCGCTGTATTTCGGCGAGCGCAACATTCTGTACACCACGCGGATGACCGACGAGAGCCGGCTGCTGTTCCGGCGCGATATCCGCGAGCGCATCAAAACGCTAACACCAGGGCTGACGCTTGGCCCGAATCCCTATCTCGCGATCGCCAATGGTCGGCTGTACTGGATACAGGACGCCTTTACCACCTCGAAATGGTACCCCTACTCCAAGCCCTATGATGGTCAGGTCGAACATTTTGATCATCCGTTCAATTACATCCGCAATTCGGTCAAGGTGATCGTGGATGCCTATAACGGCAGCGTCGACTACTATCTTGTCGATCCGTCGGACCCGCTGGCCGCTGGTTATGCGCGCAGCTATCCTGGCCTGTTCAAGCCCTTCGAGGCGATACCCAAGGCGCTTAAGCAGCATCTGCGCTACCCGAAGAGCCTGTTCGATGTGCAGATGGACCTCTACACCCGCTATCACCAGACCGATCCGGAGACCTTCTACAACCAGGAGGACGCCTGGGAGCTACCGCTCTCACCGTGGCACGCGGACAATGAACAGCAGCGCTCGCATTACCTTACGCTCAACCTGATCGAGCCGGATCGCTTCGAGTACATCCTGCTCGCGCCGATGAACCAACTGGGTCAACCGGGAATGCGTGCGCTCGCTGTCGCCGGCAACGACGGTGACAGCTACGGTCGGATCATTATCTACAACTTCTCGAAGGGCACGCTCGTCTATGGCCCAGAGCAGGTTAACGCCTTCATCAAACAGGACCCTCGGATCTCCCAGGAGCTGACCCTGTGGAGCCGACGAGGCTCGGAAGCTAGCCGCGGACGCCTGGTCGTGGTGCCGGTCGATGGTGTGCTGACCTACATCCAAGGCATCTTCCTGCAGACGACGACGAAGTCACCACTGCCCCAGCTTGCGCAGCTCATCGTCAGTCAGGGGTCGCTGGTGGTCCTGGCTTCCTCGCTTGAGGAGGGGATTCAGTCGTTGCACGAGCGGATTAAAGCGACGCGGCAAGACCAGCCGGAGCCGACGGCGACGCCACGGGAGGAGCCGCCAGATGTTACGGAGGCCAAGGAGGTGACCCGCAACACAGAATCTTCCTGATTACAATCCTTGGGTGGATGCTGATTGGGTACAAATGCAAATGCCAATCTGCACGCGCACCGTCGCTGCAATCGCGATGACCATACTGCTGCAGTTGCCTCTGCCGTCGGCCTTCGGGGAGGCGGCTCCGGTCGCGGTGGCCGACTCCCGCGCGCAGCCGATCATTCGCCAGGAGCGGATCACCGGCAGCTTGACCTCACCGCATGCGGCGAATCTGTCGACGCAGGTGGCGGGCCTGGTCACCGCGCTGCCGGTGGATGCCGGCGACCGGGTGCAGCCCGGCGATCTGCTGGTCGAGCTGGATGCCGAGCTCGCCGAGCATGCATTGGCAGCGGCCCGCGCCGAGGCCGAGCGCGCCGCTGCGGCGTTGGCCGAGGCGCAGCGCCTGCTACGCGAAGGCCAGGATCTGATTCGGGACCACAGTCTTGCCGAGAGCGAGCTGGAGGCGCGTGCGGCCGCGGCCGAGATCGCCGCTGCCGAGCAGGCGATTGCGACGGCCGATCTGCGCCATCAGCAGGCGCGGGTGGCGCGGCATCGCATCGAGGCGCCATTCGCCGGCGTCATCAGCCGGCGGCATGCGGCGCTGGGCGAGTGGGTGTCACCGGGGTCGGCGGTGATGGCCCTGGTGGCGACCGACGGCCTGCGCTTTGACTTTCGGGTGCCGCAAGAGCTGTATCCATTGGTGAAAGCCGATACCCGAGTCGAGCTGCGACTGACGGCCTTGCCGGACACCAGCTTTGCCGGCGACATCCAGGCCATCGTGCCGGTGAATGATCCCGCGGCCCGCACCTTCTTGTTACGCGTGCTGCCGGCCGATGCGGCGAGGAGCCAGCCGGCGATGACGCTGGGCATTACATCGGTGATGACACCGGGAATGTCGGTGCAAGGAACGCTGTATCTCGATAGCGGCCGCGTCGGCGTGACCGTCTCCCGCGATGCGCTGCTGCGCCATCCGGATGGCCGCGTCAGCCTCTGGGTACTGGACCGCTCCGGTGAGGCGCCGCAGGTGCAGGAGCGCCAAGTGACGCTCGGGCTGGCCTTCGGCGACCGAGTCGAGATCCGCGATGGCCTCGCGGCCGGGGTGCCGGTTGTGGTCGAGGGCAATGAGGCGCTGGAGCCGGATCAAACCGTCCGCGTGCTGGAGGATGGCTCGCAGGAAGCACAGCAATCTCAGAAATCAGAGGGGTCGCAAGGCGGATCAGGCGATCAGCCAGACCACCGCTCAAGTAACCAGGCGGCAGACCAGCGACCAGAGCAAGCAGCTGATCAAGCAGCTGATCAAGCAGCTGATCAAGCAGCTGAGCAGCAAGCAGAGCGACCGCCAATCGGATCGGACGACCGACCACCAGACAGGACCTCGGGCTGAGGCGCGCGCGATGTTCGAGGCACTCATCCGCCGCGGCGTGCTGATGACGGTGATCGTGCTCATCGTCGGCGTGCTCGGCGTCGCCGCGGCATTGCGCATTCCGGTGCAGATGATCCCGGATCTCGAGGTACGGACGGTCACGGTGCGTACCTCCTGGCCCGGCGCCACACCCCAAGACGTCGAGAAGGAGATCCTGATCGAGCAGGAAGAGTACCTGCGCACCATCCCCAACCTGCGTCGCTTTATCGCCCGCGCGGCGAACGGCTCAGCCGAGATCGAGATGGAATTCCCGTTCGGCGTTGATATCACCGAGACCCTGATCAAGGTCAACAATGCGCTGAACCAGGTCCCATCCTATCCGGTCAACGTCGATGAGCCGCGCATCTTCGCGACCTCGTTCTCCCAGAACTCGTTCATGTACTTTCGGATCGCGCCACTGCCCGGCAATCCGCGTGGTCTGGACATGCCGATGATGCGCGACTTCATCGAGGACCGCGTGCGCACCCGGCTCTCGGGCGTCGCCGATGTGGCGCAGATCGAGGTCCGCGGCAGCGCCGAGCGCCAGATCCGCATCCTGCTCGACCCGGAGCGTCTGGCCCAGCGCGATCTGGGTGTGGTCGATGTGCGCGATGCCATCCGCGCACGCAATCAGGACATCTCCGCCGGCGAGCTCGACAGCGGCAAGCGTCGCTATCTGCTGCGCACCGTCGGGCGTTTCGATGAGGTGGAGGAGATCGAGACGCTGATCATTGCGCGGCGCGGCGACAGCGTGATTCGGCTGCAGGACGTCGGCCGCGTGGTGCTCGATCACTTCGAGCTGAGCGATCTGTCGCGCGTCAACACCCAGCCGGTGATCAGCCTAGCGGTGCGCCGGGTGACCGGCTCTAACGTCATCGCCATCAAGCAGGCGGTGATGGCCGAGGTCGAGGCGATCAATGAGGAGGTCCTGAAGCCCGCCGGCATGCTGCTCGAGCACACCGCGGATGATGTCGTCTATGTGCAGGCCTCGATCGTCAACGTCTGGAAGAATCTGGCGCTCGGCGCGCTGTTCGCGACCCTGGTCATGTACGCCTTCCTGCGCTCGGCGCGGGCGACGCTGATCGGCGTGATGGGCATCCCGATCTGCACCATCGCCGCCTTCCTCGGGCTGCTGCTGGCTGGGCGCACCATCAACGTCATCTCACTCGCCGGCGTCGCCTTCGCCATCGGCATGACGCTGGATAACAGCATCGTCGTGCTCGAGAGCATCGAGCTGGAGCGCCGCCGCGGACTGGACCGGCTCCGCAGCGCCATCGCCGGTGTCGAGAAGGTCTGGCCGGCCGTGCTGGCTTCGACCTTGACCACGGTGCTGGTGTTCGCACCGGTGCTCTTTATCGAAGAAGAGGCCGGCCAGCTCTACTCCGACATCGCGATCGCGATCTCGGCCTCGATCCTGGCCTCAATGCTGGTCGCGATCACCGTGATCCCGACCGCCGCGGCGCGCATGCGCTTCCATGCCGAGGATGGAGATGGGGACGAGACCGCGCGCGGGAATGAGCTCAGGAGCGGGGATGCAGGCAGCAACGGCGAGGGAGCCGGCGGAAATGGGGCCACACTAGATGCCAATCCGCCGCCCGGAAAGCGGCCCGAAACGCAAGTCGGTAAAGGCTCCAAACAGGGGCTGCGCGGGCGCGTGCTGGCCAGCGTCGATGCGCTGATTCGCACGCCATTGCGCCGTGCGGCGACCATTGGGGTTACGGTGCTCGCGAGCGCTGCGATCGTCATCGGCCTGACGCCACCGGCCGCCTACCTGCCCGAAGGCGAGGAGGCCAAGACCTTCGCCCGGATGAACGCGCCGCCGGGCTACAACCTGGAGCAGATGGCCGAGATCGGCCACCAGCTCGAGCAGCAGCTGATGCCCTATGTCGACGCCGATCCCACCGCCTTCGAGCGCGGCGAGGACCCGGTGCCGGCGATGCAGTACCTGAACATGGGCATCGATCCGCAGGGCATCCGCATCATCACCGAGTCGGTCGATCCAACCCAGATCGATGAGCTAATGGATGCGCTGCGCGAGGCCTACGAGCAGTTTCCGGGCATGCGCACCTTCGTTTCGCGCGGCTCGATCATCACCAGCAACGAGGGCGGTACCCGCAGCGTCAACCTCGACATCACCGGGCCGCGCCTGGCGGCGATCTATGAGGTCGCCCTGGCTGCCTACCGACGCGCCGAGGAGGTCTTCGATGATCCGCGCATCCAGGCCAATCCGTCGACGCTGTCGCTGGCGCAGCCGTTGATCGAGGTGCGGCCCGACTGGGATCGCGCCAACGAGGTCGGCATGAGCGCGGCCGATCTCGGCTACACGGTCGCGGCACTGACCGACGGCGCCTTCGCCGACGAGTTCTTCCTCGCCGACGATAAGATCGACATCTTTCTCTACAGCCGCGCCGGCACCGAGGCCGAGGTGGCGACACTGGGCAGCCTGCCGGTCTATACGCCGATCGGCTCTGTCCTGCCACTCGCCGCGCTGGCCGACATCGTCGAGACCGTCGACACCAGCATGATCCGCCGCGTCGATGGCCGCCGCGCGGTGACCCTGAACATCATCCCGCCCGAGACCGTCGCGCTCGAGACCGGCGTCGAGATCGTCCAGCGCGATGTACTCGGGCATCTGCAGGCGGCTGGCGCAATCCCGAGCGATGTCGCGGTCGAGATCTCCGGCGCCAACGACCAGTTGCAGGCCACGCAGCAATCGCTGCGCACCAATTTCATCGTCGCGCTGGTGATCGTCTATCTGGTCATGGTCGCGATCTTCACCCATTGGGGCTATCCGCTGCTGATCATGGTCACCATCCCGCTTGGTATCGCCGGCGGCATCGCCGGGCTGGCATTGCTCAATGCGGTCGGCGCGCTGCTGCCCCTGATCGGTCTTGAGGCGGTGCACCAGCCCTTCGATATGATCTCGATGTTGGGCTTTTTGATTTTGCTCGGCACCGTGGTCAACAACCCGATCCTGATC
>NZ_JAYESN010000086.1:0-18345 GCF_034860625.1 Lamprobacter sp. | reverse complement strand
AGCGACACGACGATCACGCTGTTCATCGGCCCCCATCAACATCGCCTCCCAATCGAGCTGGTGATGCGGATGCAGGCGCTCGGCGAGCGCGGTCGCTATGACAAGATCGAGCGCGCCGGCATGAATGCCCTCGACTTCCATCTGGCGTTCTACCTCGGCGAGTTGGCGGCGGCTGATCCACAGGACCGCTATCGCATCCTCTCCAAGGACAGCGGCTTCGATCACCTGATCGCACATCTGCAGGCGCGCGGTCTCGATGTCGAGCGCCTGCGTGAAGACCCTGCAGCTCGGATGGGTTCAGCGGCAGTCGCTGACCTGCCAGCGCCGCCAGCCGATGGAGATGAAGGGTGAGAGCACCGGCAAGAGGATCAGCGCCTGCCAAGGATTGAGCTGCCCAGCCGAACGGCAACGCCAGTGTGGCTCAGGCGGTAAGCTGGACCAGGTGTTGATCCTTGAACTGCTGGCGGTGCTCGGCGTTGGCCGGGTTATCGGGATCGGCGTAGCAGGACTAGGGCCAAGACACCTTGAGCATGTCCTATGCCAAATGTGCTAACGCCGGCGCGTGCTTGCTGATAGTGTCGCAGCGTCGCAAACCGCAACCCCAACTAGGCAACCCGATGATTCAGGTCTTACGCAGGCTTTGGGCGAACGAGGACGGCGCTGAAGTCGTCGAGTGGGTGATCGTGGCTGCGGTGTTGATTGGTGTGGCAGCCGGCGGCTAACGACTCCTTGGGACCAAGGTTGAGAGCGCGACCAATGTGGCGTAGCCGCAACCGGCGGAGACAGGGGGGACGTTCGCTCGCCAATGCCGGTGTTCGGCCCAGGCGGGGTTCGAGGGAAGGGAGGTGACCGCCTGAGCGGGATCGTTAAATTGCGGGTCGTCGGGAGCCGTCGGACGCTTAAGCGCTTGACGGTGGCGGCGAGCTAGACGCTTGGGTTCCAGCGCATGACCCCAGTGACGATACCGACCACCTGAACCGCATCGGCAGGGAAGCGCAACGGCAACATCTCGGCATGGGCCGGCTGCAGGCGGATGTGGTTCAGCTCGCGATAGAAGCGCTTTAGCGTCGCTTGCTCGCCATCGATCAGCGCGATGACCACCTCGCCATTGGCGGCGCTGGCCTGGGGCTTGACCAGGATCAGATCCCCGTCCTCGATCTGATCCTCGATCATCGAATCACCCTGGACCCGCAGCGCAAAGGCGGCGATCCGCGCGAGGCGCTCCGGTACCTCGACCCAGTCGGGATCTTCGATCGCCTCCAGCGGCTGTCCGGCGCTGACTCGGCCCATCAGCGGCAAGGTGGTCATCGGCTCGGTGCGGGTGTCGATCAGCTCCGGGGCCTCGACGAGCTGGGTCGCGTGGCGGTGCTGGATCAGCAGGCGGGGCTCGGTCATGGCGAGGGCTCCACTTTTCTTCTCCCTATTCACCTCGACTCGATTTGATCCCCCAACCTGTTATGAAACATTTTGCGGTTGCTTTGACAGAAGCGCGCTGTCCATCCGGTGTTTCCGGTGCGACTGCTCGATCCTGCGCCTGTTGCGGGCGCGTGTTGTGCGGCATGGGCGGAGGTGGCTTTTATCTGTGCAAGGATTGCATCGATAAGATGCAGTCTGGGGAGATGTACGAGGCCCTTTGTCTACTTGCTCGCCAACGTGATCGTGATGCGTCCTAACGCCATTTGAAGCCGAGTCAGTTCCGCGAGAGCGGAACCGTCGTTGCCTGGAGCGCATTGTTCGGCGACATGTAACGCTCAATGAACCTGCCTTTCTAATTCTTTCATCTTTTACCGACACTTACAATCCTTCCTTGATTGTATTTTTCAGCAATGATCTGCTGAGCTTTAGCCTTTGCATCTTTTTCGTTTTGAGCCTCGATCAATTCCGTTGTCGTTGTTCTACCACCGTTATGAGTAACATAACTAATCTGAACGGCGAATTGATTTCCCGCAAAAGCGTTTGACGATAGCATTGCGCAGATCACTAAAAAAATAATCTTTTTCATAGGAACTTATTACCAAAGCCAGCATTTTGTCACGCAGCCATGATCGTTAGGTTCAGGCTCATGCCGGGGAAGCGCCGGCCCCGGCGCCAGAAGGGGCAACGCATGATGATCGCACATCTGCACGCGCGCGGTCTCGACATCGAGCGCCTGCGGTGTGAGGATTCGGCGCAGACAGCGCTTGACGCTGATTAGAACGGAACACGCCCCGCGTGGCGTCTTGAGCTCGGAAAAACCTGTTATGACCCAGACAGCAACCCTCATCCCTGGAGCGAATGCCGCCATTGGCGCCTCGGCAGGTCGTCTCATCGTGCGTCACAACTCGGCACCAGGCATTGACGTTAATCTGACCGCCTTCGTGCTGAACGCCGACGGGCGCGCCACCGGCGATCCGGACATCGTGTTCTACAACCAGCCCCGGCATCCCTCCGGCATGGCGCAGTTCAGCGCACCCAAGGACGTCAACGGCCAGAAGGAGCATGCCATCGACTTCGACTTCTCCCGCGCGCCACCGCCGCTGACACGCATTGCCATCACCCTGACCGAGGACTCAGGTGCTGATTTCAGCAAGGTGCCGGGATTACAGGCCAGGGTGCAGACCGCCGCCGGCGAGATTCAGCTATCACCGGGAACCTTCAGCACTGAGAAAGGCATCATCGTCGCCGAGCTGTATCTGCGCCAGGGTGCGGCCAAGGTCCGGGCGATCTGGCAGGGATACGCCTCGGGACTGGCGGGCCTCTGTGAGGCCTACGGCATCGAGGTCAGCGATGCGCCGGCGCCGCCAGCTCACACCAGCTCACCCAAGCCGCAAATGAGTCTCGAGAAGCGCATTGAGCAAGAGGCGCCTCATCTCGTCAACCTGGCAAAAGCAGCAACGATCAGTCTCGAAAAACGAGGATTACAAACAACGGTTGCTCGTGTCGGGGTGGTTTTGGATGCGAGTGGCTCAATGCACCAACAATACAAGACCGGCCGAGTTCAGGAACTTCTCGATCGCGTCCTGCCTTTGGCTTTGCATTTCGACGATGATGGCAGTTTTGAAGTCTGGGCGTTTGATCGCGAACCGAAAGTATTACCTGCCGCAACCACGGCCAATATTAAAAACTATATTGAGACTGCTCATGGTGGTTGGAAAAAATGGTATGGCGGGGTCAATGATGAACCCAAAGTGATGCGTGAGGTGATTGATTTCTATCGAGCCGAGCCTCATGCACCACCCGCTTATGTTCTCTTTGTCAGTGATGGTGGCGTACATCAGAACAAGGCCATCAAAGCGCTGATGACCGAAGCGGCCCAGTACCCCCTGTTTTGGCAATTCATGGGACTGGGAGGAAGGAACTATGGCGTGTTGGAAAAACTCGACACCATGAAGGGTCGTGTCGTCGATAATTGTGGGTTCTTTGCCATCGACGATTTGCACGATCTGACGGACGCCCAACTCTACGACCGTTTACTCGAAGAATTTCCCGACTGGCTCCAAGCCGCGACAGTACAGGGTATCATCCGCTGAGGTCTATCATGGGTTTCCGATTTCGTCGCTCCGTCCAACTCGTTCCTGGTGTCCGTCTGAATCTTGGGAAAACAGGCGGGAGTCTGAGTATTGGTGGTCGAGGTGCCAGTCTCAATCTCGGTAAGCGAGGTGTCTATGGCAACCTAGGTCTACCAGGTACAGGGATCTCTTATCGCGAACGACTCGATCGTCCTGCACATTCCTCCTCAAACCGAGCGGTCAGTGCCACGTCTCCTGAGCCGCAACAGATTGATGCCGTGTTGCGTCTTGAGGATGATGGAAGCCTGGTTTTGTTGGATGCGGATCAGCGTCCACTCCCGGAATCCTTGCGCAAACAGGCCTTACAGCAACATGCTGCATCCGTCATGGCGCTTTTAGAGCAAGGGCTTGCGACGATCCAAGCAGAGCAACAACAACTGCTCCGTCCTGATCTCCAGACACCGCCTCCAGCGAAACAGGACAACCTTTATCTCAGCGAGCCTTTTTTTGAGCCAAAGCCAGAACAGCCTGAGCGAACGTCGCCTGGCTTATTGGAAAAACTCTTCAGTCGCGAGGAAAGCAGAGAACAGCACTATCAGGACGCGCTCTCTGAGTATCGCGTTGCGGTTGGGCACTGGCGCGCAGCCAAAGCAAACCACGAAACGCGTCAAGCATCCGCTCGACAACGGCATCAAAGCATTTTGCAGGGTGATCGAGCCGCCTCTGAAGCCCAATTCGAGGAGCGACTGTCCAGGATCGCCTGGCCTCGTGCAACAGCAGTAGACTTTCAATTAGACGGCACAACATTACATGCTGATATTGACTTACCTGAAATCGAAGATATGCCGCGTGAAACTGTAAAGCTTAAAAAACGCGACTACTGTTTAGAGAAAACAGAAAAAGGCCCGGTGCATCTTCGCAAGGATTATATGACCCATGTTCATGCGATCGGCTTTCGCGTTGCAGGTGAGGCGTTTGGCGCATTACCTGCGTTACAAGAAGCGCTTGTCAGTGGTTACAGCCAACGACTGAGTCGAGCAACAGGTCATATTGAAGATGAATATCTGTTCTCTGTCAAAATCAAACGCATCGACTGGGAAAAGATCAATTTCCAACAACTCGAGCATATTGATCCTGTGCAAGCACTTGAACGTTTTGAGCTGCGACGGGATATGACGACAACGGGTGTGTTCAGGCCGATTGATCCCTGGAGCTGAAACCAAAATCGTCACCCAGCCTCGCCATCCTCCCACCGCTTCCATCCCATACTGAACAGTGGTGACAACACCGGCAGCAAGATCAACGCCTGCCAGACATTCAGCTCCCCAGCAGCCTCGGGACCAAAGCCCCAGATCGCCCAGGGCACGCCACTGAGCATCGCCAGATAGGGCAGGATCATCAGTCGCCAGTAGCGTGTCCGCGGAGCGCGCCAGGGTCGGAAGACCAGGACCGCGCCATAGCCCAGGACCGCCAGCGCGAGGCCCGAACAACCAATCAGCAGCTGACCGCGCCACAGAAACATCAGCGCGAGCGCAGCGATCCAGAGGAAGCCGCCGGCCCAGCCAAGCAGCCAGCCGAGTTGCTCGCCACGGCGGGCGCGCATCCCTGGTTCAGCGGCCACATTGCGTCTCCATCCCCGCATCCACCCGCTCGCGCAGTGCCTTGCCCGGCTTGAAATGCACCCGATGTCGGGCCGGCAGTATCACGCTCTCTCCCGTCTTCGGATTCCGTCCCACCCGTGGTTCATGGCGGCGCAGCTCAAAGGCACCAAAGCCACGCACCTCGATACGCTCCCCGGCGGCGAGGGTGTCGCGCAGCAGGTCGATCAGGGTCTTCACCGCCAAATAGGTGTCTTCGGCGTTGAGTGTCGAGGGGCGGCAGGCGATCGCGGCGATGAGTTCGGTGCGAGTCATGGACAAGGCAGGGAAAACAAGACAGGATCAGGCGTCATCATAGCGTAATCAGGACCCCATCGATCCGATAGACAGGCTCGGGACAGGGCGCGGGATGCGCGGGTTCCGGGGCCGATCAGGAGGTAGCGGTATGACCACGCACAGCCTGCGCAACGATGTCGATGATCCAGCCGGCCTCGAGCAGCTCATCCACCAGGCCTTTGCCGAGGCGGCCTTTGCGCCGAGTGACGATGCCCGCGCGCAAGCCTTCGTCGCCTCGCTCTCAACGCGGCTGTTGATGAGTGGCGATCTGCAGTTGGGCAATGCGATCGGCACCCTGATTGGTCTGCGCCGCCTGGAGGCGGATGAACTCTAGCCTGTGCTCATCGCTGCGGGAAGACATGGGCATCAGCGCCGACTTGCGCGTTATCGATAACGCGCGATAACCTAGACAGCCCATCACCGACGAGCACACAACATGAGCGAACTGACACTGGGCATGTCGCTGGACAACGCCGCTTTTGAGGATGATCCGTCATTCGAGATCACCCGTATCCTGCGCGATCTTGCCGATAAGATCGAACAACGCGGCCTGCAAGACGAGATGATCCTCTGGGATCTCAACGGCAATCGGGTTGGCAAGGTGGCCATCACCCGGGATGACGACTAAGCGTGCCTCGGGCGGTCAGCAGACGGCGGCTGCCCGACAAGCCCGTTGGCGATCACGCATCGAGCGTGCGGGTCTCAAGCGCGTCACGGTCGTGGTGCCCGCCGATAAGGTCGACGAGATCCGCGCCATCGCCGCCAACATGGTGCAGGACGCTGACCAACAGGCACCAACGACCCCATAGCACCACCGGCTGAAGACGATCGCTCATCCACCCGCATGGCACTGCGCAAGAAGTCCCCAAAAAAATACTCCGCGACCTTTCTCGACTTTGCAAAGCCGCTGTTTGATCGCATGGGCATCGAGCCGAATAGTCGGGAAGGGGAGGCGTTACTGAAGACGAGCTGGATGGTCTGGAATGCCGTGGTATTTGCCGATGTCGGCGGCCAGCCTCACTATTTGGAACAACTCCGCGATCCGGCCAACCTCACTCCTGCAAGCCGGGTCATCGTCGATTGGCTGGTCGAGCGCAAGCGGACCCGCTTCAAGAACACGAACTGGTTGGTGGGCGACTGCTCACTCAGGCAGGTTCGGGGCGACTGGCGACTGCGGATTGAGGCCCGAGCGGAGCCGACGCCCGCCGAGCCCCGTCTGCGCTGAGTCCGTTGCCGTCACTCGCGTTCAGGGCGAGTTCGCCAACCCCCGCCAACCCGCCACCCGCGCATACAGCGCATCGCGATCGGCATGGGCATAGGTGCCCAGATCCTTCAGCGAGCGATGCCGCGAGAGCGCCTGCGCCTCCTTCAGCCCCAGGCCCTCATCGAGCCGATGGGTGATGCCGGTGTGGCGCAGCCAATGCGGTGAGGCGGCACGCAGATGGGCCGCGCCCTCGGGATCATCGGCCGCGATCTGATCCGCCGTCGCGCTGAACACCGCCTTGATCAGCCGCCAGAGCGTGCTGCGATTGAGCGCCGCCCAGCCATCGCGCTTGGGATACAGACTCAGCACCATCGGCGTGGTCTCGCCCGGCTCCGGCAACGAGCTCAGGCCCAGATGCACCCGGTACAGCGACAGCTCGGCGATCAGCGCCGGCGGGATCGGCACCTCATCCGGGGCATCGGCCTCGCGGCGATGCTTGCCGCGCACCTGCCACCACCATTGCACGCCGCTGGGTCGGCGGATCTGGATCAGATCGCCCATGCGCGCATTGCAGAACTCCGAGGCGCGGGCGAGTAGGGCATAGAGCGCCATCACCACCCAGCGCGTGCGCTGATAGCGAGCACGCTGGTTCGCCGTCGCCTGCGGCATCGCCTGCACCTGATCCAACACCGCCTGCCACAGGCGCTCATCCAGATAGCGCTCCTGCACCGGCGCCGAGCGTGGCGCACGCAGCTTCACCGCCGAGGCCCCGAACGGGTTGTAGCGCAGATAGCCCTGGGCCAGCAGCCAGCGGTAACAACGCTCGACCGTGGTCAGCGCCTCATGGCGCGAGCGCGCACTGAGCTTACGCGTCCAGGGCCGCCACCGCGGATCATGACGCGGCTTGGGCTCGCCGTACCACTGCGGCCAGCGCTCGGGGTACTGCAGCAGGTCATCGAACAGACTGATGTCCTCGCCGGTGGCCTCGGAGAGCGCCTTACCGCGCTCCAGCCCGAGCCAGAGCAGGAAGCGCTCGAGCTCATGGCGGTAGGCTTCGAGCGTGAGCGGGTTGTCCTTTTGGCGGGCCAACCAGCGACTGACCGCCTGCAGATCGGAAGCGCAATCGGCCAGATGACCGCGCTCGGGGGCGATCAGCCAGCCTGCGCCACCGGCCGGGATTGGGGGTAGGGCGCCGGGATGCGGTGATTCATCAGCGCTGTCGCTGAGGCACCAGGGCAGCCAGTCGATCGGAGCGGGGGCGGGGATGGGAAGACCAGGTTCCATGGGCGATCTTGACATCGCAGGCTACTCACCAAACGCAAAGGGATTGAGAAACTGTCGGCGCCAGAGCAAGGCGCGCTCTCCAACCGGCAGCTGCGCAGCGTCACACACCGACTCCCAATGCGCTTCGATCGTCTCGACCTGCCGCGCGACGACCGCCTCAGCCTCGGTCCGGGTCAAACCGAACGTGGCGGCGGCCTGGAGGCAGAGCGCGATCTGGCTCAAGCGCGCCTCGCCAACGATGGCCATGGCCTGTGAGGCCTCCCGTCCCGTGCGGGGCTGCGGACAGAGGTCAAACGCCGGCGTCAGCGACAACGCCTGCCCATCCCAGAAGGCGGCATGATTGCGCGCGTGATCGTCCGTGTTGCCGCACAGGATGTTGAACACGATGCGCGCGAACAGCTCCTTGAGGGTCGCCGCCGGGTGGGTGAAACGCTGGCGAATCTGTTCAGCCAGATCCGCGTAGCTGGCATAGCGCGCCATCATCGCCTCGAGGCCCAGCAGCGTCAGCGCCGAGACCACCGCGCGCCGCTGCCAGCCGGCCGGCGTCCAGCGCCGGTCGAAGCGCTCCACCAGCAGGACATCTTTGCCGACTGCCTGGGTCAGCCGGACCGGCGCGACGTCCAAGCCGGCCAGCGCCGCCAGGCGCATCGCAACAAACTCGGCCTTGACCACCGAAAAGCGATCGGTGCTGGAAGAGAACTTCGCGACCCATTTCGTCTGGCCGTCGGTGAGCCCCGCTTTCGGGCGCGCACCGCCGAGCGAGGTGCCGTGCTGCAAGGCCGCCTGCAGGGCTGGAGGCAGCGCTAAGCCTTGGTCGATGCGCAGGCTCGCCTCGGCCAACGCCTCCAGCGAGGCGCTTGCCGGATCACGGGGCAGGTAGTCCGTCGCCGAGGCCTGCACATCGAGTGCGCCGACCCGATCGGAATCAGAGGCCAACAGATAGGCCAGCTCATCGAGCCGCTCGGTGTCGGCATCGCGCGCCACGGCACCCAGCTGTCGATACAGGATCACCCGCCGGCCCCAGGCGTCAGGGGCGGCATCGCGCAGACAGCCGGCCATGCGCAAGCCGGGCAGGGGCGTGATCGGTCCGGACTGTAGCGGCAGCTCCGGCAGGTACAGAGGCATCGCATCCGCACGCGCGAGATAGCTGCGGCCATAGACGAACAGCAGCCGATCGCCTTGCGCCACCAGCTTGCCGGCCACCACCGGCGCGATCGCCCCGGGCAGCCAGACCCAGACGAAGGCACTGCGCTCAGAAGTCGTCATCGACGCTCACCGGTGTGCGCACCCGCTTAGGCAGCAGCGCAAGGCGATCATCCGCGCGGGCGATGGCCTGCCCCAAGTTTCTGACCGGCGAACTCGGCTCGGTGTCGGCAAACAACGGCACACCGACCAGGTGCGCGCAGTCGAACACGATCCCAATCGCCACGCTCGGATCGCCGCGCTCGACCTTCTGCAGGGTGCTGCGTGAGATCAGCGCCCGTTCAGCGAGCGCGTCCTCGCTCCAGCGCTGCTCCTTGCGCGCGATGCGAATCAACCGCCCAAGCAACGCACAGGCCGCGAGCGTCGGTTGCAAGGAGGCGCGTTGACGTTTCATGATTGATAAAGCGGTCATTACTAACCATATTGACCAGTTTAACATCCATTATCTGCACGAGCCAGCGACTGACCCCCTGCAGGTCCGAGGCGCGACCAGTCATCCGGCGCCGCCGGCGGGATCAGGGAATGGCGCATCTTATTAAAGAGAGGTTTAATAAAGAAGACCCTTGTTAAAGACATTTTTACTATGGTGAAACGGACTGCAGGCACTGACATCATCTCGACGACGTTGAGTGAGCCGGTTCGGACCTTCGTCCCGCATCCTCTTCCGCCGAGCAATCCCGAGCTGGCTTCAGAGGCGTATGCCGACCTGAATCATCAGGCCGAGTTCGCGCTCGCCCGCCTGTCTGGCGTGTCCGGGCTCGTGCCGTCGGTGGACTGGCTGCTGTACAGCGCCATCCGCAAGGAAGCGCTGCTTACCTCACAAATCGAAGGCACCCAGGCGACATTGACCGATCTGTTCGATGAGGAAGCGGGTCTCGCGGTCAGCAACACGGACGATGTCGAGGAAGTCTCCAACTATCTGCGCGCCTTCCGGCTTGTGCGGGACAACCTGCGCGACCCCAACGGCCTGCCCATCAGCGTGCGCCTCCTGTGTGAGGCCCACCGTGTCCTGCTGGACGGGGTGCGAGGCGCCGGGAAGCAGCCGGGGGAACTGCGTCGCTCACAAAACTGGATCGGCGGCACCCGTCCCGGCAACGCCGCTTTCGTGCCACCGCCGGCCGAGCGGGTGGCCGATCTGCTGGGCGACCTCGAGCACTTCATCCACGACGAGACCACCACGCTGCCGCCGCTGGTCCGGATCGCGCTGGCGCACGCCCAGTTCGAAACCATCCATCCCTTCCTCGATGGCAATGGTCGCATTGGGCGGTTGCTGATCGCGGCGCTTCTCGAACACTGGGGAGTGCTGCCGGAACCGCTCATGTACCTCAGCGGCTACCTGAAGCAGCATCAGGCCGAGTACTACCGGCGCCTGTTGATCATCCGCACGGAAGGCGATTGGGAATCTTGGATCGCGTTCTTCCTTGAAGGCGTGGCGACGGCCGCGAGTGACGCCGAGCGTAGCATTATCGCCATCGCCAGCCTGATCGTGGCGGATCGGCGCCGCCTGCTCGAAGCACCCAAGGTCAGCCCCGCCGGCTACCGGCTGTTCGAACTGCTGCCCATGATGCCTCGCTTCACCATCGAGCGGGCGCGGCAAACACTCGACACCACCTTTCCGACCGCCACTGCCGCCGTCAAGATACTGGAAGAGCTGGGCATCGTGACTGAAATGACCGGACAGAAGAAGAATCGCAGCTACAGTTACCAGCGCTACATCGAGCTGTTGTCGCGCTGACTTTGCCGTAAGAGATCGGCAAAGTGCCGAGCGCAGATCGATCATTGCAAAAACAGCATCATGAGGTGCCTTTTGCAAGGTTAAGCGCGTTGTCATGCGGCCCGCGCCGCCAGCGGGAATCGGGGGTAGGGCGCCGGGGTGCGGCGGTTCCTGCGCGGAAGCGGGGATGCACCAAGGGAGGCGCGATCAGGTGCGGTCGTGGCAGGGAGGCTCGGCGAAGGCATGCGCGGTGTGCGTCCAGAACGCATCAGCGGAGCATCTCGAGCAACACGCCATGCCAAAGCGCCGGATCGATTTCACCCAGCTTGTCTAGCAGACGACGCCGATCCACACAGCGGATTTGATCGAGCAGGATGCGCGCCTGGTGACCGCCAAACGCCAGCTCGGGACGACAACCCAGTGGCTGCCCCCGACGGGTGAGCGGTGCGATGATCACGCGTGGCAACGCGGCGTTCAGGTCATCTGGCGACACGACCAGCCCAGGTCGGGTCTTGTTGATCTCGGTCCCGATGGTCGGATCGAGGTTGATCCAATAGACCTCACCGCGACGAATGATTCGACGCTGGCCTACCATTCCCACTCGCCGGCATCGTCATCCGGTGATAGCTCCTCCCAGGCGTCGACGTCTTGAGCGGGGTCGGCGCCGTTGAACCAGCCTTCCCGCAGTGTTTTCACCGGCTCGATGATGATTCGGTTCCCTTCCAAGCGCAAATCAACGGCGTCGTCGAGTCCGGCTTGAGCCAGCAGGGCTGCCGGGATGATGACGCCTCTCGAGTTGCCGATCTTGCGTAACGTGGTCTGCACGACCGACCCCCTTATATGGTAACTTTGTTATTACACTCGATTGTGCTATCCGTGGCAACCAGCCTCGGCCCACGCCATCCGACACACCGCCAATGACGGGGCGGCGGCTGCCGCAGCGAGCATCTCCTCGGTGAACGGCTCACGCACATAGAGCTTGATCAACGCCGAGGTATCGCAGAACAGGGTCAACCGCGATCCTCCAACACCATCTGACTGACCGGCGTGCTGTTCGCAGCCAGCTCAAGTGGCGGTTGCAGTTCGGGCTTGCGCTCACTCCAGCTCAAGGCGCCTTGAGCGATCGGTTCACGAAGCGCTTCAGCGGTTTCGGTAGGCACTCCCACGATTCGGGCAATCAGCCGGTTGTGGGAGGTCACCTCGATGGATTCCCCGGCCTGGGCCTGGGATAAGAAGCGAGAAAGCTGGGCCTTCAGATCGCGGACAGCTACCTGCATGGTCGATCGACCCTCGATTGTTTGATGCTCTATTGTAGGTCGTTTTTTCTTGGCGGCGTCCGTAGAACCAGGTGTCGCTCGCCGCGCATGTTCCACGGGGTGCGTCCTACTGCGGCAGGGCTTTCCTAAGCGATTGTCATCGCAACGCTTTTCGCTTCGTCGGCCCGGTTTCCCCCGGAAGTGTTCCACGGCCCCGCGGGGTCTGCTCACGGCAAAAACGGCCCTTTTGGCAAAGATTGCAACAGAGGGGGCTTCTGTTGCGATCTTTGATCATTTCATGATGTTGTATACTGTATTTCCGTATCATAGCCACACGAAATAATGCTTCATGTCCGTCCTGCCTCGATTTCCGCCGAGGATGTCCGCTCGGCCGTCTACGCCTGCCTGAGCGCCTGTGAGGCGCCCTCGGTCGATCGCCTGCGCCGCCATCTCGGGCGCGGCTCCAATACCACGATCCTGCATCTGCGCGATGCGGTGATCGAGGAGATCCGCGAGCAACTCCAGGGCGAGGCCTTACCCGCCGGCGTGCCGGAGACCCTGCAGGCGCCCGTGGCGGCGTTCTGGCAAGCCGCTCAGGAGGTTGCCTTTGCTCGCCTGGCCGAGGAACGCGCCGAGGCGCAACGCCAGATCACCCAGGCCCATCTGGCCCAGGAGGCGGCCGAGCAGCAGGCTCAGCAGGCGGCACAGGAACGCGATCGCATCACCGCCGTGGCCGAGGAGCGGCGCGTCTTGAACGCGACCCTGCGCGCCGAGCGCGATCAGGCGCGCGCGGAGGGCCGGGAAGCCGAACGCGCACAGGAGCAGCGGCTGCAGACGCTGCAGGCCACGCATGAGGCCGAGCGCGACGGACTCCGTCAGCAGGTCGAGCAGGGGCGGGTCTTGGTCGAGGAGTTGCGCCTGGAGCAGGCGCGTGAGCGTGAGATCGCGGCCGGTCAAGAGCAGCAGTATCTGCGGGTGATCGAGGAGGTGCGTGCCGAGCGCGATAGGCTTCAACGGAAGCTGGAGGTGCAAACGCGCGAACATCAGGAGCGGGTGCAGGAACTGAGCCAGGCGTTGGCTTCACAGCAGCGCCAGACGATGCAGGCTGAGGTCGAGTTCGGCGTGGCGCGCGGGGAAGTGGAGCGCTTGCGTCAAGAGGTTGCCGAGGGTGCGAAGGCGTTGGCGGAGGTGCGAGTTAGGGAACAGGTGGTCGTGGCGCAGCGGGATCAGGCGCGGGAGGAATCACAGGCAACGCGGGAGCGGCTTGAGGCGCTGCAGGTGCGTTGGCAGCAGGAGCAGCAGACAGGTTCTGCCGCGTCTTAATCCCCTTTAGATCGGGTTTCCTGCAACCGCTTGGTGATGGCCTGGAATCACTACTGCGGTGATCAAGTGCTTCAAGGTTTGCTTCAGATCAAATTCTCAGAGTCCTGTCTAGGCGTAGTATCAAGACCACTGACGACTAAAGACGCGCAGGGCTAAGGTACAGTCGCGTCGACGCAAGGGGGATTGCGGATGGAGAAGACGACCCATGTCAAAGACCAGCGCTGCGAGCGAAAACGCTCGATCCGGTGGCCTCGGTCAATGGTCGTGTCGCCAGACATCATCGGCCAAGGCTTCGCGCTGTCTCCTTCCGCTGATCAGTCTGTCGTGCTCGCGCAGGTTCCCGTGCGCGACTCCGCGCCTTATAGGCCTATCTGCCAGCCTGTCCTTCAACAACAGCCCTCCTATTCGGAGCCACACGCGCTCAGTTCGCCGCGAGCAGCGTCGGCTCGCTGTGTGCTTACAAGATCTGCCTCGCTGATCAACGCCGACTTACACCTTAAGCGTCGCTCATGCACTCCTGCGTGGGAAGGTGCAGTTTGTCATGGCGCGCTGAGTACCTTCTTCAAGGCCGCAACGACTCATACCATCAACATATCCGCAGCGACGCAAAAGCTGGGATAGGGAGTCGTACAGAATCTCGTGTAATACCAAATAGAAGATCCACTTTGCGATATTGGTTATCGTTTTAAAGACAATGCAGTCAAACTCACTAATCAGGAGATAATTGATGCAACATTTACCCCAAAAAACTCCAGTGGAACAAGCAAGAACTCTTGACCAATGGTTTATGGTTTTTTGGATTTGCTTCGCAGTAGGAATCCCTACATCGGTCATTATTGTCGGTATAGCCGGAGTGATTGCTGGGGTCGTGTTTTTATGTTTAATCCTTTACAAGCTTTGGGAGTTAATTCCCGAGAAAGAAGCAAAAACCACACCTGGAAAAGCAGTAGGTTTTTTGTTTATCCCGCTTTTTAACTTATACTGGAACTTCATTGCAATAAATGGACTCGCCGAAGCTCTCAATAAAGAACTTAGCCGCACGAATGAGGAGGAATTGAAAATAGATACGCGGCTGACTCTGGCCTATTGCATAGTGGCTTGCGTCTCTGTAGTAACTATCGAACTAGTGTTTGCTGGCATTATTCTTGCGATTGCTCAAATTATTATTCTTATACTTGCTGTCAAACAGATGAAAGACGCTGGAAAAAGCCTAATCTTAAGTAAAAGCAAATAAATAATTGTACTTGTGAGAAAAATGTGTGTGACAGATCGCTGACCTGCCAAAAGACCAGCTCGCAAGCGGCTTAACTGAATACCTGGGAGGCGGCATAACCTGCTTCACCTCATGAGTCTTCATGGGTTTTTCCAGATGTTCACATTTCCTACCCTTATGTTTTTGACCAAAGGGCATACTCTAAGATTCAACCTTATCTGGTGTTTATTAATAGAGGCTCACTATGCGTTACATCGTCTTGTTTTGTCTTTGCTTTTTTGGGTATAGCATAAGTGCTCAGTCCAGCCCTTTTAAGGTGCATAAAAGCAACATTTAAAATCAGCGACTTACGATTCCATGTGAATCTGCCGGTCACCGAACCACGCGATCCGTCGCAAGCACCTTGACGAAGAATCAGGGGCTTGCAGTCAGGTGAATTTCGTCACCTTAAAAGGGCTGGTGCTCAGTCTGCTCCCCAAGCTCAAACCTTTGTAAGAAATGGCAGTAACTGCCCTGCCCATTATGCTGCGAGTGGAAATCGCTGCATTCCTAGTGCAAAGGCTAGTTTTGCGGTTGAAAAATATGGAAATTGCCCAAGTGGCTATTCTGCATACATGGATTACTGTCTGGCTGGTTCCAATGCAGGCCATGCGATGCTTAAATCGGGTAACTGTCCAAGCGGTTACTTCAATAGTGGAAACTATTGCGTTAGCCAGTGAGTAGCCACTTGCTACAATCTACATTGATCCACAGCCCAGCCCTTTTAAGGTGACGAAATTCGTCCGACTGCAAGCCACTGATTTTTCGTCAAGGCGTTTACTGCGGACCGCATGGTTCGGTGATAACCAGATTTAACTGTAATCGTAAGCTACTGAACTTAAATGTTGTTTTTATGCACCTTTAAAGGGCTGCGTGTAAGCACTGATGATGCGCTGGCGGATTACGCAATTTTCAAGCTTCGCACAGAGCTATCAGGATGAACTAATACGTTTCTTGTGGTTTTCGGTGAAGCTGAATACAGATCAAAACTCGAAGGGCTTGAGTTTTTACGGGCTGCAAGGCGCCGGGTGGATTCGGTGAGGTCTAGGCAACAAATGGCCGCCGCGCTCGAGTGGGGACAGCTTGCGGGCGCGGCGCCGTTCACCAAGGACCGGTAACGACTGCATCAAATCATCGTCGGGGTCTGGGCATCGTTTGATGCCAGGGCGCCCGGATCCTTCCATCCCGGAAACGCGACCACCTCGGCGCGCGCCTCATGCACCGCCCCTGTCTTGAGCTTGGGCGTCGGTAGCAGCTGCACCTGTTCGCGGCGGTTGCTGAGCAAGCCCGCCGGCAGTCCGGCCAGTGCTTCGATGTCCTTCGGATGCAGGCGCAGCTCAGCCAGCAATTGCTCGACGCTGTAGCCACCCTGGGTCAGCAACAAGCGGATGGAGCGCTCGATCAAGCGCGGCTGCTCCAGGGCCAGGCGCTCGTCCTCGGGCTCGGCGCGCACCCAGCCACGGGCGCTGATGTACTTGAACAGGCGACCGGCGTGCTCCTCGGTGATCAGCTCCAAATCCTTGCAACGGTAGATCATGGCGCCAATCGACACGCCCCAACGGGGTTTGAGCGTGCGGAAGGCCTCGAGCGAGACCTCAGGGAGCTCATTGACGAAGCCCTCGGCAGGCATCAGGAAGGCACTGGCGAAGCGGTGCGCTTGGTTCTCAAGCTCCTTAAACTCATCGCGATGGGTCAGCGCGCTTTGATCGACGTGGCGGTGCAGCACCAGATGGCCAAGCTCGTGAGCCGCATCGAAGCGGGAGCGCACGGCGTTGCGCTTGTCCGAGGAGAGCAGCACATAGGGCCGGTCATCGGCCAGCGACCAATGCGAGACGCCATCAATGGACTGCGAAGAGAAGGCGCAGCGGGCAACGATGATACCGGCATTCTCCATCACCATGAGCAGGTCAGGGATCGGTGCTCGCCACAATCCCCAATCCGCCCGAACCTGCGCAGCGGCGTTTTCGATGTCGCTCTCCTGCAAGCGCTGAAAATCCGACACCCCGAGATCCGGGACCGTTGGTGGTGGCAAGTCGACCCAGATCTGCAGATCGTGACTGAGACGCTGCAGCCAGAGCAGATGCTGCTGGATACGCTCGCGCGAGCGCTTGGTGGCATTGGCCATGGAGCGGAAGAAGCGTGGACGCTCGCCAGCTTCGAACGGCGGATTCAGGAAGTAGTCGCGCGGGACCCTGAGGCACTGCGCGAGGGCCTCGAGCGCCTTCGGGTCAGGTGTCTGCTGCCCCGATTCCCATTTGCTGACCGAAGGCGCCGAGCGCTTGACGGCGGTGGCCAGCGCTACACGGGTGAGCCCGCGGGCGAGTCGGGCTTGGGTCAGTTGGATTGGCTGAAAGCCGGGTGTGCGTGCAGCCATGCGCGTGACCTCTGAGCATAAGTTAGTGACCAGACGAACGATCGGCGCGGACTTGCTGGAACTTGAGTGTCGGACGTGCGCGATCTAAGGGTTGCCGTGCGTACTCAGCATAAGCGGCATAGAGCTGATCGAGCGTCTTGAGCAGGTGCCAGCCCTTGAGATCACGGGTAGGGATGCCGAAACCGAGCCGCATCGGCAGTGTTTCGTCTTGTCCGCTACCTGGCCGCGCGTAGAGCACGACGATGAGCGCGAGGATAACAGCATCCGGTGTCTGATCATTCCACAGCCTGAGCTGATCACCGCCGGTGGGATTCTGACGCGCCAGGGTCTGTTTGTACTCCTTTTGTTCGATCGGATCACCCCAGTGATTGATCTTCGCATGTGTGATCAGGAAGTTGCCGCTCATCGCGAGCGCAAAGGCATGAGTGTTCACCTGCTCGAAGCGGTAACGCATGCTGACATCCTCGGCACTGAGGCGAAAGGCCTCACCGCGCTCGAAATAGCGCGTGGTGCCCAAGCGCATGCGATGCGAGGGGGTCTCCGGTGGCGTGCGGACGGCTTGCTCGTAGGCGGTTGCAGTGCAGCTGCACATTCGCTCCTCGAGCCGGTGGAAAAAGTCCTCAGGGATAGCAGCGAGGGCGGACTGGAGCAGATCGGACATCGGGTGGGTACCTCGGTGGAGCCGGCGCTGGTTGAGCGTTCCTGTACCCTGAGAATAGCGCGAAAAACTTTCGTTTGAACAATAAACCTAATAATTTCTAGGGGTTGCAGGGCTGCTTTGCCAAGCGACAGTAGACTGAGAGATTGCTTTGCACAAGAGATATAAACTTAATATTTATAAAATTCATATACTTGAAAATTTTTATTCATGTCTTGTATGAGGTCATGAAGCTTGCTTCTTTAGAGTGTCAAGTTTTTCGCTAACAACGAGCAGACTCATGCCAAAACGCAGGCTTACTGTTCTGCCAACCTGATCGCCCTCATTACCGTCTCCTGCGTCTTGCGATTGCAGATCTGTGATGGGAAGAACATCAAATAGCGCCGTTGGGCCTCACCGACGGCACGCGCGATCAAGGCCAAACCGTCCAATCAGATCAGCTTGAACGACATCCGGTCGTAGATCATTAGAGACCAATCCTGACAGCTGCGCGCGTCAATAGCCTCTTCTTTGGCTTCGTTTTCAGCATGAGTCGTTTAGCGATGTCCAGGGGCTTGAAGCTTAGACGGCCCAGCTTCCGTGCTCCAAACTCACGATGGTTTGTGTGTTCTTGAGCGTTTTGCGTCCACGCCTTTGGTTAAAAAGAGATTAAAAG